>JAPPGC010000011.1 GCA_028875125.1 Bacteroidota bacterium
AAAATAGGGGATAGGGAATCTCAGTAAAAAATCCACTACAATGTCGAACTTGCGGATAGGAAAATGTGGGACAGCACCTTGTGTACCCCGTGTACTTAATTCGGTCTGCAATTACTATTTTTGTGCACGGCTCTGTGATTCAGAGTCTCCTGCTGCCGATTTACTAATACAACTTCACAAAACAGTCTGGAATAATGACTGATCATCTTCCGTCTTTTCCCGAAGGTTGGTATTTCGTGGCCAGTCGCAAGGAAATACTTGAAAAGAAACTGATTGAAAAGACTTGGATGGGTGAAAAAATTGTTACCTGGTGCGATGATAAAGGTCGTATCTGCGTAGCGGATGCGTGTTGCCCACACCTGGGAGCTGATCTGGGACCTGAGTCCGGAGGGATGGTTCGCGATGGTTGTCTTGTCTGTCCTTTTCATGGGTTTGAATTCGACGTCGGTGGTAAATGTGTCTCAACGCCGTTCGCTCCTCCACCCAAAACTGCACGACTCAAACTGTTCGAATCAAGAGAGATTAATGGAATTGTCTTTGCCTGGTGGGGGATTGACGGACGTCCTCCCCAATGGAGCCTTCCGGAGAAAGAAGAGATTGAGGGCAAGTGGAGTGAACTATCTTTTAGCACGATTCGCTTTCCGGGGCATCCTCAGGAAACCACCGAGAATTCGGTAGACCTGGCCCATTTGCGATACGTACACGGGTATGACAATGTGTACCGGATTGAACCGCTCTTCGTAGACGGTGCATACCTCAAGAGCAGCTTCAGTTTTGTACGTTTTCAGAACGTAGCGGGAATAAAAATCAAGTTCGATGTCAGTGCAGAGGCGAATATCTATGGATTTGGGTTCTCAAACGTAATGATCCATGAAAAGTCGGTTGACATGCACATAAATTTTTATGTCCTCGCGACTCCCGTTGATGGAAAGGAAATTGACATGGTGCTAGCGAGCCAGGTAAAGCAAATCCATAAACCGAAACGGAGCATAGTTGGTTTGAGCTTTCTGCCCCTGAATCTTCGCACTTCCCTCATGAACAGGTTCATCTTGCTTATGCAGAAAAAGGATGTTATGGATGATGTCGATATCTGGAAGAAGAAGCAGTATGTTTCGCAGCCCAGACTGTGCAAATCAGACGGTGAAATTGGAAGATTCAGGCGCTACTGCAATCAATTCTATCAATGAGTTCCGAGACCTGCACGCGCTGTTAGTCAGATTTTCTTACAAGATAGAGTCTTGATCATGGAGGGGACGCGGACACATATCCCCAGCTTTAGCTGCCATTGATCCCCAACTACATTTCGATAAACGGGAGTCCTAATGTAGCCTGGCCACAATATTAATCCTTAGTCTGATCAACCGGAAGTTGTCAGCTACATCTCTCGGGCTGTAATGACTAAGAACCTTCCAGGTGCTTTACCGCCAATTTTTGCACTGCACACACTCGCAATATCTTCTAACGAAATCGTTGCCATGAGCAGCTGGTCAGCTACCTGATCAGATATGAGTTGTTGCAATCGTTCCCAGGCAATAAGTCTGTCCTGAACCGTTGCCGTATTTGAATCAATGCCTGCAAGTGTGATTCCCCGAAGAATGAACGGAAACACTGTCGTATTCAACTTGACTCCCGCCGCATTACCTGAGGCAGCAACACATCCATGTAGCCGTACCTGAGGCAAAGCTGCCGAAAGTGCCGTTCCCCCGGCAGCATCTACAACTCCGTCGTATTGAGCGTGCATTAATGGTCGGTCGGCATCTGTACTGATCCGATTAATTGTACGCGATGCGCCAAGACCTTGAAGCTTATGCCATAGGTGTGTACTGCCACACGACGCAACGACTGTATATCCCAGGCTTGCAAGCAATTTGACTGCAATCATCCCAACCCCACCGGACGCACCTGTAACTAGTATCTCGCCGTCAACAACTCCATGATCCTCCAATACCATAATACTCAGCATAGCCGTGAGACCGGCAGTGCCCAGTATCATGCACGTACGCGTACTCATGCTCTCTGGGATTTTCAGTAGGTATTTTGACGGAACTGCTTGCAGTTGCGTGTATCCACCACTGTAACGCTCCCCGAGCCCTCCACCAGTCAATACTACCCGTTCCCCCGGTTTATAGTCCTCCAAATCTGATTCAAGGACAGTGCCTGCCAAATCAATGCCGGGTATGAATGGGAATGATGCCTTCACAATCTTTGCCTTTCCGGTAACGGCGAGCGCATCCTTATAATTGATGCCGGAGTATTCTACCGCAACAAGTACCGGCCCTTCACCGACCGGACCGGATACGCGCGCAGTTGAACACTGCCCAGGCCCGGTCAAAACCAGTGCTTTATGAATCTGCTTCATTCAATTGCAACTTATTGGTAGTCCTGAGTACTATTTATACAGGAGAAGCGTGTACCGCCATGTATTTAAGATCAAACGAGAATATACGCTATCGTCTCCGGCTCATGATTGCCCTCGTAGTGAGTCTGCTGCTGGTCACAATTAGCTTCAACCTCCCCATCGCCTCTAACCAGCGCCCCAAGCCGTGGAATCCACAATTCAGGCAACATGGCATGATCGCCGAACTTCGGCCGCCCGCATATTCGCTCCCACCTATTACGGGTACAGGCACAATCCCGGCTGGATCCCCCGATGTTGATCCAGCCCCCGCGGCATTACCCGCAGAAATCACTACCGATCAAACGGATACCGGTTTGGAAAGCGCAGATACATGGAGAATAGAGACACAATCTGTCCCCATACTAGAGTATGCGGAAATAATGCCCGAAATACCCGGCGGGATAGGAGCTTATTACATTCTGATCGAATATCCGGAGGAAGCTATAAGCCAAGGAATTGAAGGGCTTGTTTCAATCATTGGGGAAACTTGATCTTTCCAACTGACAGGAATT
>JAPPGC010000108.1 GCA_028875125.1 Bacteroidota bacterium
CCCATACCCTAATTTTAATTGTCGTCATACCGTAATTTTAACTGTCGCTAGATATGTGCAAGTATCTAACAATTCTGGCATGGGTGTAGAAAATACTTATCAAATGCGACGCACACCAATGAAGGGCGCTGGTCTATTTCACCGGCATTTGCGTTATTGAACTGGATCAATCGAATTTCCAGCCTGTATCCTTCGCTTAGCTTCTCCCGTGTAAGCTTGATTTCCCGCCCTACCTCACTTGTTGCCGTTCCAACACATCGAGCCCTCTCCCATGTCGAGGTCCCTCGCTGGTAGAGTTCCGCGCTGCCCACAACAAGGCTCTAAGAGCATCCATCGCAGCCTGTTCCGATGGGCTTTCGAGCACAAGTTTACATAACTCGTCCGCAAACACATCTAGGTTCAGGGCAACGAATTCAACCAGGCACCCCGAGAGAATCCTTCCATTTCATCCACATCCGCTGTAATTGTGCCGACCACCGATACCTATGGATCAGAATGACTAGTCGCATCAGACCCCGACACGGTCTCTGCTGTAGTGCCGTCTCCGGCAATCTTGCCCACCCCCTCAGGAAGAGCCAACGGCGCGTTCTGCTTCTCCGGTCACGTGGCATGGTACCACTTTTGGGCCGCTTGTACTCGCGTGGCAAAGGTCTTTCCCGATGGAGGAGAACCCGTGTCTGGAACGAAGCCATGGTCGCAATGGGTAAGCACCAGTGAACTACAGACGCCGGAGTAGTGGCACGCTGCCTGTTCCTGTCGCTCCATGTATCATCGCTATGCGAATTCGTATGCATTGGCTTCTGTGTGCAAACTTTTGCGACAATGACAAGATATACGAGTCACTGGATTAGGGATTTGTTTCGCTACGAACAGAGGAGCCACGCACAGGCTGACACGTAAACCTAATGTATGCCTTCCCCTCGGTGCTCGGTGATACATGGTGCCAAGCTAAATCAACCAAAACGTCCCAGTCGCAGCGAAACGATACGCCTCGCTACCTCCCAGTAATCCTGCAACACGCCTCCTCCCCAATGAATATCGTTGCCTAACAGTGTCAAACTTCGGAGCCTCTTGGTTCAGCCGGACATGATCTCACTCATCTTCATCTTTTGTCTGGCAACCCTCCTCCCCTGTAAAGCATTTATGTTCAGGGTCTGCCCCGCTTAGAAGGTAAGCTATTAGGTCAGCCACTTCGTCCTCATTCAATTTATCCAGCAGCCTAGATGGCATCGTAGATACCGGAGATACTTCACGTGAAAGCACCTCTGACGCATTAATGCCTAATTCCTGCGACGGATCATAGGGATTCTGGTTGACGAACACCATGCCATCTTCCTCGCGCAAGATCCTTCCGACAATAACCGCGTTATCGTTCGTGATAAGCACAGAAGCTTCGTACTGGTCGCTGATTTCATCACTTGGAGAATCAATAGCCTCCAGTATCTCGTGCCTTGAAAACCTTGATCCGATTCCAGTCAAATCCGGGCCGATACTTCCCCCTGCTGTCTCCATCCTATGACATGTCCCGCACAACGCAGCCGCATACATGGTCTCACCCCGACTATAATCACGTGGCTCCCCCAGCGCATCATTGAGCATAAGATTCAACTCTTGTCGATTCCATGTTCTTCCTGGACCCTCCGGCTGTGGTAAAGCCGCCAGGGACTGCCCCGGCGGGGATGCATCTACGAGTCCGGCCAAGACTTCCACCTCTTCCTCAGTCAAAAGCACAGCGGCATCAGAACGAATATCCTCAAGGAAACCCACATAACTTGCACCCCCACTACGGCGCATAGCTTCATGGAACCATGTGAAGTAATCTTTCCTTTGCTCGATTGTCCATCCCGACTCTTGGACGCGAAGGTTCATCACAAGCTCAATCTCCTCTGGGCTGGGTGGGTTTGCCCGCATCTCCGTAATGGCCTCGCCGTATTGTTCACTCCGCTCGGCAACCTCACCCGGGATCAAAAACGCCTGCACCGGACCAGTTTCACTTAACTCGTGCAATCTGGACATCATTTGATCAACCAAACCGGGGGCCTGCAAGGCAGCCAATAAAAGTCCGTATTCTCGATTGAGAGCTTCATCTCTGGAGGGGTAATATCTGTTGAGTCGATCAATGAGTTCACTGCGAAGCTCACCCTCAGGTGGCCCCATGCGAATGATAACGAGTCCGACTGCCCTTAGTAGGTCCAGCTCTTGGTCCCGTGAAAGTAGGGACACATCAATCGCAAGCAGCCCCTGTAAAATCCTTGGGCCCAGGCTTGGATCGGCATGCCGGGCCAGGGCTATGGCAGCGTGAATTCTGCGAATTGGATCCTGTTCGCGCAAGGCCTCAGATTGCCATGATTCCAACGCCCGATGTTCTACGGCAATTCTCGCGGCATATCGTACAAAACGGTCTCCATGATTCAAATACGGCCAGGCGATGGACAATGCGTCAATACCTGGGTCCTCAACATGCAAAGCTTCCAACGAACGACGAAGCATCTGCTGGGACGAAGGCGCCGAAACAGAACCGTCTACCGCGGCCACAGCAGGATCGTGATACACCCGGAAAAGAAAAGAATTAAGCCGACGTCCACCTGTCGCAAAGTACAGTGCGCCGTCATCGCCGATTACGCCATCTGTGACTGGTAAAGGCACGCCGCTCAAAAACTCCTCAACAGTTCCAGTATACGTGCCCCCACGTGCCTTGAGAGTCACATGATAAATTGTCCCGAAACTCCAGTCAAAAATAAAAAGCCCCTGACGGTATTTTCGCGGAAACGCTGCATCCTTACCTGATACAACACCGGTTGGGCTGCCCTGTCCGATTTCTGCAACGGCTGGCAAGTTGTCTGGATAATATTCTGCCCATTTTCCTGATCCCGTGCGCCATCCAAATTCACTCCCACTGGTCACATGCAGTACGCGAATAGGCCTGTACCACGGCATACCCAGATCCCATTCCATATCTGAATCGAACGTGAAAAGCTCCCCATCCGCAGAAAATGCAAGATCATACGCATTGCGGTAGCCAACACTGATGAGTTCCAGTTTGGACGCCAGCGAATCAATTCGTACTACCCATCCACCCGGTGGCTGACGATCAGCCGCGTGCCCTCTTGGATCTCGGAGAGAGGGAAGTAATTGGTCCGTCTGCCATACAGGAGGCACAACAGGCTCATACGTCTCCGGTAACTCCGTATGATTACCTGCGACAAGATACAAAGACGCACCATCGGGACCAAGAACAACCCCATGCGGTCCATGCTCCCCCCAACCCTCAAAATGGGTCAAAGCATGCACACTGTCCAATACCGAATCGCCGTCCGAATCTGTAACCCGATATAGCCCACTACTGCGTCCAGAAACGCCTTCCTCACTGTTAACGACTACATACAAGCTGTTGAAGGCCCATAACAATCCCTGTGCATGTCCCAATTCCAGGTCTAGCTTTGTGACTTCAGTATCCTCGGGATCACTACCTATCGCAGGTATACTCACGTGATAGAGTGCTCCGTATTGGTCTGACGCGAACAAGCCTCCTCTCCCGTCTGTGGCCAGCGAGACCCAGGAACTAGAATCCATTTTCATGGGATGATAAAGGACTTCCGAGCGAAATCCATCGGGCAAATTCAACTCAGGCGGCTCATCATCAGAACCTCTGTCAAGTTGCGCACAGGCCGCCAAGCCCGACAAAACCAGCGCACCTAGAAGAACCGAAAACCTTAAGTTTAGCATTCCATTGATGAGTATTAGCCTCGGAAAGGTACAACTCCTAACCGGTTTATCCCGCATATTCTCAAACAAATGCTGACGTGTCAACGTGAAAAATTTTTTCTGCCATCTGAAAAGCATTACCTGAATTGTGCTTACTTCTCTCCACTTATGCGCAGTGTGGAGGATGCAGGAATTCAGGCGCTTAGAATGAAGCGGGAGCCCGCACTAATAACGCCTGCCATGTTCTTCGAGGGTGGAGACAGGGTACGTACGCTCTTCGGCAGTCTTATTAATGGAAGGGCTGATCAAGTTGCGATTATTCCCGCTGCTTCCTATGGTATTGCAACGATTGCCCGTAATATCAAAGTCGGTTACGGCGACAATCTGGTTCTCATACAGGGGCAGTTTCCAAGCAACGTTTACAGTTGGCATAGATTGGCAGAGAACACCGGGGCTGCTATACGTATGGTGGAGGGCCATGGTGCAAATTGGACCCAGAGAGTGCTTGAATCCATTGATTATCGTACCTCAGTCGTGGCAATGGGGATCGTTCACTGGACTGACGGGACACTCTTTGATGTGAAAGCCATTGGAAAAAGAGCCCGGGATGTGGGAGCAGTACTTATTATTGACGGCACACAATCCATAGGGGCGCTGCCCTTTGACGTACAGGAGATTCAACCAGACGCTCTCGTATGCTCCGGCTACAAGTGGCTCATGGGACCTTACGGTACTGGGCTTCTGTATGTGGGAGAGAGGTTCCTGAATGGCATTCCACTGGAAGAAAGCTGGATCACACGTCAAGGCAGTGATAATTTTGACGGGCTGCTAAACTACACGAACCAGTATCGTCCAGGAGCTATACGATATGACAGGGGACAAACTGCGAGCTTCGCACATACCGCGATGATGATCAAAGGTCTCGAACAAGTGATTGAATGGCAGCCGGAGAAAATTCAGACCTATTGTGAGAATCTCATCGCTGATTTTCTGCCTTATGCGCAAAATAGGGGCTATACAATTACTGGTCCATATCGGCCCCATTTGTTCGGGATCGGAGTACCCACCCATGTGAACCGCCAACAATTGCTGGATCAGCTTACCGAACGGAATATTTCCGTTTCTCTGCGAGGTGATGCGATACGTGTCTCACCACACGTCTATAACAATTCTGCGGATATTGACGCACTTCAGGACGCACTCCTTTCTGCAGCGAAATAGCATTTGACCAGTGCTTCCAGGAATACGTAAGCGGTTTTATAGATCCCGGGTTGCTCACTTTCACGCGGTCCCGCCACATTGAGTGTACAACGGTTTCCAAATTCTTTTAACCATTCGCATGTTGTTTCAGCATGCTCCTCCGACATAGCGTGATGAACGGGGCGTCCGAGTTCTTCGGCGGTACGCTGAGCAAGGAGCATACCGTCAGACCTTGGGAGCTCGCCCAGAATAAGCAGTGCATCGCTGTCGCGTACATTCCAGACCGTGCGCTGTGTCGGATCGGCCAGCGGGGTTACCCGAAGAACGTATCGATCAGGAATCCTGCCATCCTCGGCCCAAAGCCCCGCGGGGCACCATCCTTGATAGGGAAGCCTCCACTTCATGGCCACATCAAGTGTCGCACGATCCACGCCCGTCTGACCTCCACTTACAAAACTTAGACTCAAGCTCATCCTGATCGCACAGATTAGAATTCGTCCTCCAATGTTGACCTGGCATTAGGCTCCACCTGGTCGGAGATTCTCCCGAGTGATATCATTTTCAAAGATAAGATCACTTTTCTCGCTGAACATGACCCCCCAAATAACCGTACGAGTGGTCATGATTAGTTATGCTTCAAGAGTGGTACTTGTCCTCGTCGGATTTGCCGTCTCATTCTCCCCCAGCCCTCGTGCGCAGGTACTGTCTCCTGAGTCGCTATTGGAAGAGGTTGTTTCACTGTACCAAGGCACCCTGGAGGCGTCTTTCGTACACAAACTTTCGTCCGAATTATGGGAAGGGTCACGGACATTAACCGGAAACATCCAACTTTCAGGAGATCAGTATCGCATTGAAACACTGTTTGAGATCATCATCGGGCGTGGTGACGAGGTATGGATTTATCGCCCGGAGGATCAGCAGGTCCTCATCACCTCTGTCGAAGAAAGTGATCTGGCCTATTCTCCAGGTGCATTATTCCAATCTTACGAAAAACTTTACCGTGCTCATGCATACACTCGTGAGACACTCAGTAGCATTCCACATTTGCGTCTCGAGTTACATCCTTCCGAAGAGAATTTTTTAATCCGGTCGCTGACATTGTGGCTGAAGGCAGATGATCGTGTCGTAACACGACTGGTCGCTTCGGATCAGGACGAAACACTTACGGAAATCGAACTGACAGACGTGCGTGTAGGCGTACCTATCCCTCCTGAGACGTTTGAATTTACGCTACCCGAGGATGTAGAAGTCATAGACCTTCGATCGTGACCTATCCAATCAGATTACGCACACTGGCGCTGCGCCTACTGTCCATCCTTGTGGCAGTATTCCTGATATGGCTATCGCTGCGCGGTGTAGATTTTGCGGACTTTTTGGAAGCTATGCGCTCTGCGCATTATATCTGGATTGTTCCGGTTGTTGTTGCAACCCTGTTCAGCCATTGGATTCGTGCTTATAGATGGCAGGTCCTGGTGAAAGCTCTTCCCAACGATTCAAGCTCCCGGATTCCCACGTCGGAGCTGTTTGCGTCCGTAATGATCGGCTATATGGTGAATTACGCACTGCCGCGTGTTGGGGAAGTCGCCCGATGCACGCACTTGTCTACCCGGCACCGTATGTCCTTCCCTGCCCTTCTCGGCACTGTTGCCATTGAACGCGTTGCAGATGTTCTCGTCCTGGGCTTGGGCCTGATTGTCACGGCGTTATTTCTTCGTGGACGGCTTCAATCCATGTTTGAGTTGGTAGAATGGCCACAGATTCCGTGGGCATGGATTGGCATCTGCTGCCTGGGGCTTGCTTTCGTGATCTACTTTGGACTACGTTCAAATGCCGCTTCGCCGCTGCGCACCAGATTATTATCGCTGATCACAGCATTTGTAGGCGGGCTAAAAACGATTGTCCGTACCCCCGAACGCTGGCGCCTAGTCTGGACAACTACTCTGATGTGGTTGACCTATGGTCTTATGGCCTACATCCCGTTCCTGATGTTTGACCTGCAATCGTCGGACGGCTTATCCTACTGGGATGGTTTGGCAATCATGTTTATTGGTGTTCTGGGGATGGTGGTCCCCACACCAGGCGGAGCAGGCACGTTTCACTACATCACGGTCCTGACATTAACCGTCGTATACGGCATCACTCACTCAGACGCAGGGGCCTATGCCGTTTTTGTTCACGGTGCGCAGTTATTGCTCTACCTCGCAAGCGGAGCCTTGGTTCTCTTTTGGAAGCCCTCCGGGCAAAGCTTCGCCCGCCACAATGTTGCTTGACCTGTCTACTCTCCGAGCTTTTATGGCCATGAAACTAGTTTCTTTTCCCGCCCGATTCTTCACCAATGCCTCAGCAGCTCTTCAACGCCAACTATATCCTCGGACGGATCTAGCCGAGTATCGAATCATGATCACTGCATTTATGTGCACAGTCGCGAGCCTACTGGTGAGTACCTGAGCTTTTGTTCGGTTTAATATCACTGGTTTGCTCTGGGTACTGATTCCTGGACTCTTAGTCTCGCAAGTTCAACTAGCACCACTGCGAACCGGCTGAGAAGCCAAAGCCAATATGATGCCGGTTGCCACCGAAACATTTAAGGACTCCACATCTCCCTCCAACGGAATCGCGATCAAGCTGTCGCAGACCCGTTCGGTATCTGGATATAGACCCCGATTTTCGCTCCCAACCACTAAGGCTATGGGACATTTCCAGTTCACATCCCAGGCTGACCGATCGGCGTTCGCCGCGGTACCATACACAAAGTAACCACGCTCCTGCAACTCGGGGATCACGTCCGCCAATCTTTCAACGCGGGCAATTGGCGCGCGTGTGGCCGTTCCACTACTGGCCTTGACCATCGCCGTACCTACCGGGGCCATATGATGGGAGCATACAATCACACCCCGTACTCCAAACGCTACTGCTGAACGAACTACAGCGCCAAAATTCCGGGGATCTTCAATACCATCCAGTAGCAGCAGTCGAGGACGCTTGGCTCGTACTGCATCAATATTTGGCGCAATCGCTGACAACATTTCGGAATAATCAGCATACTTGAATGCTGCCTGCACAGCCAGGACGCCCTGGTGAGGTACTTTGCCTGCCAGGTTCCGTAGCCCGTCCTGCGGGAGCACTCGAACAGGCACCCCTGCCCTGGCGGCCAACTTTCTGATTCTGTTTAGTCCGCGAGCATCTCGTTGAAGGCACACCTTTTCCAGTGATGCTGGGTTGCGCTCCAAAGCCTCTCGAACGGCATTGCGACCAACAATAACCAGTGAGGTATCAACCGGCATCAGCCTGTACAAATGCCACGAGACGATCCACCAGCGATTCTGCATGAACGGCCTGCTCCGGCCGCATGAGTACACTTCTTAGAATTCGGGCGCTGTCCTGATCTACGGACAAATCGGGTACGCGAGCAAGTAAGTCTTCTGAACTTGTGCGAAGCACACTCAGAAATACCGGGTTTGAACTTGGAGCCATAGCACGCTCAAACAGGGACTGGGACGCCCGGTCTATCGCGCTTACTGAACTGGGCTTGACCGCGGGAAAGTAACACACAATGTCCAAATCCGGCTTGCCCCAACTTATCAGCGGTGTACCTTCCAGTGCGATATGCCAAAGTTGCGCAGCCTCCCTGCAGGCAGACAATATTGGCCCGAGTCCCTTTTCCGCCGTTAAGGGCAACAGCTGGAGGGTTAGCCACAAAGCACCCGCTGCTGCGCCTGCACGGGAGCATTCCAGGCTGATTTCACCAAGATGCAACTCATCGCTCGTAAAGTACGTGTAGGGTGAATCATGCAAATAGTGTCGTGCCATCGTTGGATCACTGTACAATATGCAGCCACAGCCATAGGGCTGTAGCCCATGCTTATGCGGATCTAGGACAATAGAGTCAGCTTCTTTGATGGCATCCAAATTTTGTCCGACCTCGGGAGACAGCATCCCGGTCTTGCTCAGCAACCTAAAGAAACCGCCATACGCAGCATCTATGTGCATACGAACACCATACTGACGACACAGAGTCACGGCTTCAGCAATGGGGTCTAACGCTCCTATTCCAGTAGTGCCTGCGGTAAGCACCACGGTTCCAATCGACTGCGAACGAAGCAATTCTTCAAGCGCATCCAAGTCCATTCGGCCATATGTATCTGCGGCAACGCTCTGTACGGGCATACCCAGCAGATGCCCCATACGGGCATGTGTGTAATGTGCTTCCTGACTGACAGCAACCGCTTTACCTGGATGCTCCTCTCGACTGACGAAGAGTGCCTCCAGGTTAGCGATCGTCCCGCTGCTGGTCAAGTGCCCCAATGCATCCTCTGGGAACTCAAACATCCTGGCCATCTCTACCACAACTTCCTTCTCCATGGCTGCAGTTGGTGGTCCCCCATCAAGCGCATGGTTGTTGGGGTTAATCCGCATAGCCGTTAAGTATCCAAGGATTGCAACTGGGTGCGGCGGCTTGAGCATCTGCCCGGCGTAGCGGGGATGGAAGAAGGGGTAATTGCCCGCAAGACGATTTACGTAGGTCTCGTAAACTTTACTGAGTGTCTCGTGCTCTACACGGAGTGACGGATGCGTCTCATAGGCTCCCCAGCGCGCCTCCCAGGTGCTTACACATCGATCTGCTTCCCTAAGCCAACCACCGAGTGATTGCGGCGCAATGGTCTGAATCATTGCGGTTTACGCCGGGTGGTGAAAATCAACCCTGCAATCCCCAGAACAATCATAATCACCGAAATCACCTCCGCCTGCGTGACCTCCATTCCAAGGAATTCAAAAACGTTATTGACCCGGATTTGCTCAATCAGGAGGCGTTCTACTCCAAAAAACAGCACGGTCAAGGATGCCAACCATCCTGTCCTAAAGGGATGTTTGCGCAGGCTCCACAGCACGGCAAACAATGCTGCCGCCATGAGAAATTCATAGATTGAAGTTGGATAGACTCCCGATTCAGGTAAGGTTACCCCGATTATATTGTTCGGGTAAGTCTCACTCCACAGCCAGTCCGGTATAAATCCCGGTTTGGCTTCCACATTTGCAGGAATCCCCCAGTCACCATCACCAGCTAGGTGACAGCCAATACGTCCAATCCCATAAGCCAGCATAACCGTCGGCAATGTGACGTCCACAAAGATCGGCAGATTTACATTGTGCTTTCTAACATACCAGACGATTCCTACCGCGGCAAGTAGCAGTCCACCATAAAACGTGAGTCCTCCCCGAGAGAAAATCATTCCCAGAGGATCTGCCATAAAATCTCCCCAATTCTCCAGAATATGAAAAATCTTTGCGCCAACAATACCGGCTACAACAGCAATTACCGTCACCGATCCTACCAGCGATGACGGGCTTGCTTCTACAAATTGTTTTTTGCGGCCTTTTTCCTTTGAACGTATGCGCACTGGCCCAAGCCGCCCTTCGCTATACAGTCTATCCAGTTCACGTTGCATCAACCAGGCAGCCACTAAAAAAGCAATGGCCATCATCGTTCCAAACGAATTGATGGTAAGGGTGCTGCTACCCAGAAACTCGATGGGCAATGGAATTTCAAGGATGCGTGGATACATTGTCAGTTGAGTGTTTTGATCAGATTATCAGCTAATTGGGCTAGTGGAATCGTTAGCTGTTCACCAGTGTTCATGTCCTTGACCGTTGCGACTTCCGCCTCTAACTCTCGGTCCGCCACGATAACAACTTGTCGTGCACGCGCACGGTTAGCAAGCCGCATCTGTGCCTTCATCGAACGGTAGCCCAGCTCCATTCCCACGCGTAGTCCCTCTGCGCGCAGCGTCTGCAGTAGCAGGAAGGCCTCCCGGCCTGCTGTTTCCCCCAGTGCAACCATCCAAGCGTCAAACGGATGTTCTTCGGGTAGCGATAGCTCAGAAGCCTCCATTGCCAGAATGAGACGCTCCATGCCCGCAGCGAAGCCTACTGCCGGAACAGGCTGGGACGCCCCAATGGCAGGAGCTAGCAGGTCGTACCTGCCACCACCTGCCAATGCACGCTGTGCCCCTATACCGGCATGCTCCAACTCAAATGCGGTTTGTGTATAGTAATCCAGTCCACGTACAAGCATCGGGTCCTCCACAAACGAAATCTCCAGAGACTCCAGAAGACCCTTGAGTGCTTCGTAGCTAGCCCGGCTGTCCTCGTCAATATAGTCCAGTAAACGAGGGGCACCCTCGAGGAGAACACATTCTGCCTCAACTTTCGTATCCAGGATTCGAAGCGGATTGCGCGAAAGGCGTTCGCGACTGATTTCCGAGAGTGCCTCCGTATGAGGGGTCAGGTACTTTACCAGGGCTTCGCGGTATCTGGGCCTGGACTCGGCGTCTCCAAGTGTATTTATGCGGAGTTGCGCGTCGGTGAGTTCAAGAGTTTGGTAAACATCCATCATCACGGCAATCACTTCGGCATCTGCTCGTGGATCGTTCGTTCCAATGATTTCAGCACCAAACTGATGGAATTGCCGGTATCGTCCCTTCTGAGGACGCTCAGCTCTGAAACATGGTCCAATGTAGTAGAGCCGCCGCACCCCAGGCTTCTGTTCCATGTGATGCTGCAGATATGCGCGCATGATGGGAGCTGTCAACTCTGGACGCAATACGTAACTGGTATCCCCACGTTCAAACGTAAACATCTCCTTGGAGACAACATCCGTGAGTTGACCTAAACCTCGAGCAACTAATCCAGTAGGTTCCAGAACAGGTGTTCGGATTTCTGCAAACCCGTGCCTGTGCATGACCGTATGGATTACATCTTCTACGTGGCGCCAAACCTCAATCCGTACAAGGGGTCGTCTTGTCCCCGACAGCAAGTCGCTTGTCCCTTCAATTGTTTGAAAAGTACCTTTCACTGAATTAACCTAGTTGCTCAGCCACGAAATACTGCCGGATCTTTGCGTAACTGCTCAATTGCCCAAATCATGTCCTCCGGCAAGTCTGTAACAAACTCCATCACCTCACCGGAATCCGGGTGAATAAAGCCGAGCGATTGCGCGTGCAGTGCCTGACGATCTAGTATGTTGAAAACATTCGCAAAGAACGCGCGCCTATTTCCTGTTACTGTGCCACGTTTAATCGTGGCGCCTCCATAAGCAGCATCTCCGACAAGCGGGTGCCCTATATGGTTTGAATGAACCCTGATTTGATGGGTTCGGCCTGTACTTAGCCTAAACTGCACCACTGCGGTCAGTCCCAGTATTTCGCGCGTTTCATAGTGTGTCAATGCCTTGCGTCCCCCGGAATGCACCGACATTAAGGTTCGGTTACGCTTAGACCTGCCAATAGGCGCATCTATCAAACCCGTTCGGGGATCAGGGATACCCCACACAATCCCGGTATAGTATCTCGTAACAGTCCGGGCTTCAAACTGAGACTGTAACGCACGATGCGCGTCATCGTTTTTGGCAACAACCAACAAACCCGTCGTGTCCATATCCAGTCGATGAACTATACCGGGACGAAATGCTTCGTCCGGTGCGTGTGGAAGTGTCGCATTCACATGATGCAAAACTGCATTAACCAGGGTTCCCGAATGCCTGCCTGCTCCTGGATGAACAGGCATACGTGCCGACTTATTAATTACGAGCACACTCTCATCCTCATATACCACATCAATGGGTAGTGCCTGTGGCAGAAGCTGCGGTTCCTGTACAACGGATGCTTTCCACCTGATCACTGCTCCTGGTAATACCGGAAAAGAAGGTCGCATTCTCACCTTGCCATCTACGGTTACATTTCCAGCACGGATTGCTTTCTGTGCCTTACTTCGCGATCCCATATCGGGGATACAGGCCAGACTTACGTCCAAGCGCTGTCTAGCATCTGCAACCAGTGTATTTTCTTTTTGATTATCCATCTCCCAGGCGCACCTCCTGAACACACTTCCACAACTCATACTTGAGCATCTTCAATCCAAAACCGGTCACTGCACTGATCAAAAATACCGTCTCGTTGGTTCCAAATTTGGCACGGGCACGCTCGAGATGATCCGCATAGTCTTCCTCGGGAATCAAATCTGCCTTGGACAACGCAATAAATCTACGCTTATCTGATAGTTTGGGATCATAGTTGTTCAATTCCCGCATCAGGTTGTCAAATTCAGCAATGACGTCCTCCGTCGTAATCGGGATTACAAACAGAAGCACCGCATTACGTTCAATATGTCTCAAAAAACGTAGTCCGAGTCCTTTGCCTTCGCTAGCTCCCGTGATAATTCCGGGGATATCAGCGATTACAAACGATTCATAGTCCTCTACCCTGACGACTCCTAGACTTGGTACAAGCGTTGTGAATGGGTAATCAGCTATCTTGGGTCGGGCAGAGGAAACAGAGGCCACCAGTGTACTTTTTCCCGCATTCGGAAAACCAACTAATCCGACATCGGCCAGCATCTTGAGTTCCAGTAGAACAGACTTTTCTTCACCTGGCTCTCCGGGTTGCGCATATCGGGGTAACTGGCGTGTCGCAGACTTGAAAAAAGTATTTCCCTTGCCACCCCGCCCCCCTTTGACTAGTAGTAGTTGGTCACCATGTTTCAGGACTTCACCCAGTAACGTGCCGTCCTCAGACAACCGTGCCATTGTGCCGCAGGGGACGCGTAATATCAGGTCCCGACCATTTTTGCCTGCACGATTATTGCCTTGCCCTGCTTCTCCCCCAAGTGCTCGCTGATGTGGATTGTACCGCAGATCTAAAAGTGTATAAAGATGTTTATCCGCCATAAGGATCACGGAACCACCCCGACCACCATTGCCACCCGCTGGACCGCCCTTGGGAACGTATTTTTCTCGACGGAAAGCCACGCATCCAGCACCTCCGGAGCCGCTTCTCGCATGAATGGTAACCTGATCTACAAATCGCATCAATAAAACCCGATAATGAAGAAAGTAACGATCTACACCGACGGTAGTTGTGAAGGTAATCCTGGCAGAGGCGGCTGGGCCGCAATCCTTCGCTATAATAAAAAAGAACGCGTTCTTACAGGTGGATCACCCCGGACCACAAACAATCGAATGGAAATGACTGCAGCACTCAAGGCGCTGCAGTTGCTGAAAGAGCCGTGCGCTGTCAAGCTTCATACTGATAGTCAATATCTCAGGCGCGCATTCACGGATGGATGGCTTCATCGATGGCATTCCAACGGGTGGCTGACCTCAAACAAACAACCGGTAAAAAACCAGGACCTCTGGAAAGACCTGTGGAGCGAAGCTCAAAAACATGAAGTTCAGTGGATCAAGGTCAAAGCCCACGCCAACAACAAACTCAATAACCGCGCGGACGCGTTGGCCGTTGCTGCGTGCCAAGACGCTGCTCGCGAGCTGGATTGAGAAATTTGGCAAGACAATCGGAATAAAAGCGACCCTGAATACGTCTACCTCCAGATGCGGACATGTTGTTTTGCTCTCCTCAAGATGATATCTTTGTTACCGCGATGCTCAGGATCTGCGAATGGTTGTGGTCAGAGCCACTTGTCGCCACACAGCCCCTGGTTTAATTTGACGCTGGCGCTTCAATTTACTATTTTGGAACCGACCGGGAAACAAACAGTACAAGTGTGTTGGTCTGGAGTATAACCCCCAATAATCCACCCGCTACGGCCATTTGAATGCATCTTGCATTGACAGTTTCTATGCTGGGGACAGCATTGTCTGCGCCCACCGATACATCCTGCCCCGAGGATTGTGTCCTTTCAGCGTCGTACGCATCCGAGGAGATCCGTATAGATGGCATACTTGACGAGGAGGTTTGGCTGAGCGCTGCTGCAGCTACAAACTTTACGCAATACTCACCTCACGAGGGAGAACCCGCCACGCAACAGACTGAGGTTCGTATTCTCTACGGACAAAGTCAACTTTTTATCAGTGCAACGCTTCGTGATACCGATCCCGAAGGGATCCGACGCATACTCGGGCGTCGAGATGAATTCAACCAAGCCGATTGGTTCATTGCATCCATTGATTCCTATTTTGACCGAAAAACAGCATATAATTTTGCTGTGAACGCCGCCGGGGTGCAGGCGGATGGGGTCTACACCGGGAACCGTTTTCGCGGAGGCGGTGGGTTTGATTTCGACACATCCTGGAATGCAGTATGGAAGAGCGCGGTCCGCCGTACCGAGGGGGGATGGGTTGTGGAGATGCGTATACCCTTTACCATGCTCCGCTTCTCCGATACACCAGACCAGCGTTGGGGTATCAATTTCAGACGAGTAATCCCTCGCCTTGGGGAAGTGTCTGACTGGGTCCTGATTCCGAGAGCTGAAAGAAGCAGCGGTACGGTTGCCCAATACGGTACGCTGGAAGGTATCATTGGAATTCGCCCCCGTCGTAACATACAGGTCACCCCTTACACCGTGGGCAATTCCACACGTGATTCGGAAGATGGCTCTTCCTCTTTTTATGGAGATGTGGGGGCTGACTTTAAGGTCGGACTCTCGACTAACATTACTCTTGATGCAACCATCAACCCAGATTTTGGACAGGTTGAAGCGGATCCGGCAGAACTAAACCTGACGGCTTTCGAGACCTTCTTCCCCGAAAAACGCCCATTCTTTACTGAAGGTATCGCAGTGTTCAACTACGATGTCGTGCGAGGTGGTTCACTCCTTTATACACGGCGCATCGGCTCGCGGGCCCCTGTACTGGGCGCAACCAAACTCTCTGGACGAACCGAGAAGGGTCTTGATTTTGGACTTTTCGGAGCCTCCACCGGAGACAACTTTAATCCAGAAAACCTTTATGGGGTTGGTCGCGTGCTCCAACGGATTGGAAGTCTTTCTAGTTTTGGCGGTATGGCCACGTTTTACGATGACAATCTAGGCGGACGAAGTTATACGGGTGGAACAGACTGGGATATCCGATTTGCAGATAACCGGTATAGTTTTTCAGGACAGTTGAGTGGTACACATCGAATGGACGATAATGATCTGGAACGGGGCTTTGCATTCACGACAAGTCTGGACCGACAGCGTAGCATATGGAATTTCTCCGCTAACCTAGTTATCATCAGCGACGGATATAACCCGAACGACATTGGACGCCTGCGCCAGGACAATTACTTCAACTTTTTCGGAGGCGTGTCCCATCAAGTCAATGGAGGCCAACCATTTGGACCGTTCCGCCGTGCTTCCTTCTTCCTCTTTGGGGGAGGCGGTTTCTCGTACGACAAGCGCCTCCATGATGGTACAGGCACTTTCTTTCGCTCCGACTGGACAACGCACGGTTATAGCGAGATAGAACTTGGCGTTCAGTCTGACTACCTCTTTGGTGGCTACAATGAGTATGAAACACGAGGACTGGATGCACGGGCCCGTCCTCAGGAATTTGAAATTGAACTCGGATACACCACTGATACTCGCCGCAAATGGATGCTCCAGCCTGAATTCCAGACTGCGATTTACGGAGATGGTGGTCGGGCGCTTGGATCCAGCCTGGAGCTTGAATGGGTTGCTACTCCCAAACTGAACTTATCGCTTGAGATTGGCCTTGAGCGTGAATTCAACACTGTCGAATGGGCAGCAAATGAAGCGTTATCGCTGCCTGTGGACTCCCGGGAAGGATATTTTTGGCGAATTGGAGAAGATAGCGGCAGTGAGCCATCAGACATAGAAACCTGGCGACCAGTGACTTTTGATGCTACGCTCAATAGTATTCTGTCTGAGCGGACGCCGTGGGACGAAGAAAGAAATCATTTTGTCCCGGTATATGGCCATCGAAATACACGCGCCGCCGATATCACACTACGTACCGGCATCACGCTTTCGCCCACCCTGGCTATTCAGTTCTACGGGCAACTTTTTGCAGCTCGTGGTAAATACAATGACTTTTTGCTTCTCCAAGATCGAGATACACTTGTACCCATTTCAGCCTGGCCTAAGCAGTACGACTTTGCTTTTAGTCGATTCCAGACCAATACGGTGCTGCGCTGGGAATACCGCCCAGAATCTGTACTGTATCTAGTGTGGACGCAGTCCCGCTCTGGAAGTGATGACGCGGATATCTTCAATGTGATGGGGGACTCTCCTTTCGACCAACCGACCTCAAGCCAACTGACCGACACATTTGGTCTGCCCCCCGTAAATGTGCTTCTAGTCAAGCTCAGTTATAAATTTCTGAACTAATTACCGTTGATCTGCGTCATTAGCACAAAAGTCTGTTGTTTGCTCGTGCAGAATCAGGGGTTCGGCCGAAAAATGTATTGCGCCTTATAGCGAGAGATTAAACTGCGCGTGAAATAAGCGCCACCAAAAGGGGCGGCAATTGAACAAGCTTACTTCCAGGACTCCAGACGTCTGTCACGGAAGGGTTGCCCGAACCCTTCATCTCTTGATCACCTGGCTGGCTCAACGCGGACGGTATAGTCTTCCATCACCGGATTTGCGAGGAGTTTGTCACAGGCGGAGCGTACCGCGACTTCTGCATCTTCCTTCGTATCCGCAGAAACCTGCAACTCCATGTACTTGCCAATTCGAACGGAATTTATCTTTTCGAATCCCAGATTCTGCAACGCATGATGTGTGGCCTTTCCCTGTGGATCCAGTATGGCCGGACGAAGCGTAACTGTTATAAATGCTGTGTACATACTTTTTTGAATTGAGTGTCTGGCGTAGCCCGTTACTCGCTGTCGTTACTTGGGCAAAGTTACCAATGTTCGAATAGACCGAATGGTTGCGCGCGTAAGCCCGACCAGAATATAAACCAAGAGCGTCAACAGTAATCCCGAATAGGGGAAAAATAGGATAACCAGCACCGATAACAAGTAAGCGCCGGAGGCAACGGGATGTTGGTGCAAGTAGCCAAACGAAATCCTCGGAACTCCATCAAAACGAATTATGGATACCATCAACAAGGAAAGAACGACTACAATTGGAATCATTGATGCCGCATCCAGAAAACCTGCCCTCAATAACCAAGCCTCCTGATCAATATTGAGAACAATCGCAATTACACAATACGCCTGAACCGGAACCGGTAATCCCTCGAAATCAAGTTTCTTTTCCTCCGAAAACAGCACGTTAAACCGGGCCAGACGCACAGCGCAACACATGACAGGCAAGGCGCTGATAATTAAGCCGAGTGTCCCGCTTTCTCCCAGCATTCTTGCATAAATCAAATAGGCCGGCGCCACACCAAAAGATACCATATCACATAAAGAATCCAGTTCTGCACCAAACAGGCTCTGACCACGGGTCAAGCGCGCTGTCATCCCATCAAGTAAATCAAACAGGCCCGCAAGAATAATCAGATAGCAGGCATATACAAACTGCGACTGATGTATCTGGGTGATTGCTACGAATCCGCAGAACAAGTTCATAAGTGTGAAAAAAGACGGAACCGCCACGCGCGCCTTATTGCCAGGTCCTCTTCTCTGCCGAAAACCACTTGTGCGGCCAGACAACAAACGCCGGGGAGAAACAAGAGTGTTTTTATCGTCCATCGGTGGTGTGCTTCGCGGCCTCTTGTGTATCTGGAATGCCCGATTGAATGCTAACATGCTCATTATGAGTAATCGCGCCAAGAACACTTACGCCGGCTCGAACTCTCTCGCCAACCTGTACTTTAAGCACCGTGTCTGTAGCGGTCAATACGTCCATTCGAGACCCAAATCGAATCAATCCGAACCGTTCACCTGCCTGAACTTGATCTCCGATTGCAAGCTTGTACACAATGCGGCGTGCCAAACTACCCGCAATCTGCTTAAACAAAATCCTTCGGCCGGAGTCATGTACTAAGCCTATTTGGGACTGTTCATTCAAAGTGGACGCCTTAGGATGCCAAGCTACCCGATACTCTCCCGGCTTATACGCTACGTATTTTACGGTTCCACTCATGGGAACACGATTAACATGAACATTAAGGACCGAGAGGAAAATCGAAATCCTCCAGGCCGGACCCTGGATAAACAGCGGCTCATGCACCTGTACAATCTCGACTACTTTACCATCTGCCGGCGCCAGGATCAACAAGTTGGAATCGGGCGGAGGAGTACGCTCTGGGTCACGGAAGAAGAAGGCAACAAAGAGCCCTGTGCCCGGAGTAAAGAGTGGAATTAGACCAATTTCAAGCCATTCCGGCAAACCGGGAATGATCAGTGTGAGTCCGGCCAAAATCAAACCAATAACTAACGCTGCAGCTACGAAAGGCCACCCTTCCTGAGCAATCATAGAAACTCGCCCCGGGTAAAATACTCACCACTTGTCAGACACATAAACCCGAACCCTCTTCAATTGATCTCACTTACATACCGCTGTCCTAATGTATTGCACATCCTGTTAATCTGTCATAATTGGAGGAGTCAGCGGCAGACCAGCAGACAGAAAAAACGTGTCGGCTCTTGCCAATTGTGGCCCTGTTCCCCCACTTGCTCCGGAGCATTTTTGGGCGATAAAAAATCAAGTGGTATTGACAATTAAGCTGCCCCTCAGCGGTTAATCAGCTAGGCTACCGGACGCGATTGCCTCAAGACATGACAACAATTCCTGTGAAATATGTATAACATCATGGTCAAAGGACAGTTACGACCTCGGAAAAGAGCGGAATACATTCTCATCGGACGGCCAGTGATGTTTGGGAGTAAAACCAATCCTGTTACCTGTTACAACTAAGCATTTGATTCCCAATCCCTTCCCATGGGACGCGTCTCTTTTCATACACTTGGCTGCAAACTCAACTTTGCAGAAACCAGTAACCTCCGACGAGAATTTGAGTCGCGAGGTTACCAGACTGTGGACCAGCGGGACTCCTGTGATATTTCGGTAATCAATACGTGCTCCGTCACGGCGGAGGCGGATCGAAAATGCCGACAGATTGTCCGTCGTATTCATCGACTGAACCCCCGTGCATTTATCGTCGTGACGGGATGTTATGCACAGTTGCGTCCAAATGAAGTTGCCTCTGTAGAAGGAGTCAACGCAGTACTAGGCAACGCAGAGAAAGCGCATATTTTTGATCTGATTGAGGGCTTCGTTCCCAAAGAGCATACGCAGGTCAATGTTTCCTGTACGGACACACACACCTCCTTTGCGCCTGCATTTTTGTCCGATGACCGTACGCGTGCATTCCTGAAGATCCAAGATGGATGTGACTACTCCTGCTCATTCTGCACCATCCCTATGGCGCGTGGCAAAAGCAGATCTGCCTCGCAAGATGAAATCATTGCCCAGGCTGAATCACTGGCACAACGCGATGTAAAAGAGATCATTCTAACCGGCGTAAACATAGGCTTGTATGGCAAAGGCAGCCTTGATGAAAATGGTGGCCCACACCTCCTCGATCTGCTCTATCGTCTAGCAAAAGTAGATGGAATACTTCGCTACCGTATTTCTTCAATTGAGCCCAATTTGCTCTCAGACGACATCATTGACTTTGTTGCGGATACACCGGTCATGGTGCCCCATTTTCACATTCCTCTACAGAGTGGCAATAACGCGGTGCTTGGAGCAATGCGGCGGCGTTAC
This sequence comes from Bacteroidota bacterium, assembly GCA_028875125.1. GTDB lineage: Bacteria > Bacteroidota > Rhodothermia > Rhodothermales > Bin80 > Bin80. Next base: position 20,362 of record JAPPGC010000108.1, read on the forward strand.
CGTCGGGAGGTCTACTCACATCGGGTCGAATACATTCGACGACGTATGCCTGAGGCTAGTATCGGCGCAGATGTCATAGTGGGATTTCCAACAGAAACCGCTGAACATTTTACTGACACACATACATTCCTGGCAAACCTTCCAGTAACTTATCTGCATGTGTTTACTTACTCGGAGCGTCCAAACACGGCATCTGTAAATCAGACAAACCGCGCAGTACCCCCACCTGAACGCACTTTGCGCAATCGAATTCTTCGTGCGCTCTCTGACCGTAAGCGACACATATTCAGAGAGCAGTTCCGTGGTCAAGTGCGCCCGGTTCTCTGGGAACGTAATGTAAAATCAGATACTATACGGGGCTATACGGACAACTACATTCGTGTTTCCCGTCCGTTCGACCGAGACCGCATTGGGTCGGTGGAAAAAGTTACGCTGGGTAGTGCAGACGCGCAGTTTGTCCTCTGATGAGCAGCGCCAAACCTATGGTGTGCGCGATCTCTCAAATTTTGTGAATCAAGGTTAACCCGTCCCCAATAGGTACCAGACTCAAATTCACCCTGGAGTCTGTGTGAAGTTTTTTATTCAAGGCCTGAATGGATTGCGTACTCAGACTCTGTGTTGCAGAATTAGCTGAATCTCCACCACGCAGAACATTGTCAATCATGATCAGGCCTCCAGGACGAACGAGGGCCAGGGAGCGCTCAAAATACAGGTCGTAATTCTCTTTGTCTGCGTCAATAAAGACAGCATCGAATGTACCCGCCCGACCCTCCGCAAGTAGATCGTCGAGAGTTTCGGATGCGGGAGCCAACCGGAGTGTTATACGGTCGGCAACACCAGCCTCTGACCAGTACCTACAGGCAATTTTCGCGTAAGCATCACTAATATCGCAGGCAACGATGTGACCGTCTGGAGGAAGTGCGAGAGCCATGGAGAGTGCCGAATACCCGGTGAACGTGCCAATCTCCAACACCATTCGCGCCTCCATGAGACGCAGGAGCAAAGTCATAAACTGCCCTTGGTCTGGCGATATTTGCATTTTCGCCTCAGGCATCTTTGCGGTTTCTATTCGGAGAGACTCCAGGAGTGAATGCTCTCGCAACGAAACACTCAGGATGTATTCTCGGAGTTCGTCAGTAATTGCAAGTGTATGTCGTGACATAGGATGTTGTTAGTGCAAGGGCTATCCCCGTTTGGAAAGGCAATTTTCAAATGATATGTCGCCGGACACTGATTGCCATGTTGTATTTGGCGTGATGTCGAAATTCTCTGAATTTCATAACCGGTTGGAAATGGGTTTTTCGGATTGATCTGGGCCAGCAGAGGAGTAATGACCTCTCATCCCCTCTCGGTCATTCATATCCTCACCACCGTCTTCTTAGCTGCACGCAACCTCTATATCCGCTATCGACTTGGGGATAGGAGGACCGAGAATCCTGCATCCCTCTGCTGTCACCACAATATTCTCTTCAATTCGAACTCCACCAAAATCGCGCCAGCTATCTACCTCATTGTAATTGATGAAGGCCTCGTGACGCTTTTCTGTCTTCCACTGGTCAATCAATGGGCCAATAAAATAGCAGCCCGGCTCAACCGTCAAGACGTATCCAGGCGCAGGTGCCCTTCCAAAGCGTAACGCTCTAAGCCCAAACTGTTCGCTTCGTGCTATCTCATTGTCATACCCGACTATATCCTCGCCCAGATTTTCCATGTCATGAACATCAAGTCCCATCATGTGTCCCAAGCCATGCGGGAAGAAAAGTGCATGGGCACCAGCAGCCACCGATTCGTCTAGATTACCCCGCATCAGACCTACCTGCTGCAAACTGTCTGTCATCATGCGCGCGGCAACCAAATGGCTATCCCTAAACGGACGTCCCGCTTGGACACTTGCCAGCGAATGCATCAATGAATCCAAAACGGCCTGATAGATTTCGCGCTGACGTACAGAAAAAGTGCCACTGACCGGATAAGTACGCGTGATGTCACTTGCATACCCCAATTCCGTCGCAGCACCGCTGTCCTGCACTACGAGATCGCCAGCCTCCAACCTGCGGTGGTAATGGTGGTTGTGCAAAACTTGCCCCAACTTGGTCAGAATACAGGGATAAGCTAGGCGACCACCCCCAGCAATGGCGATCCCCTCTACCAAGCCTGCAATCTCCCGTTCAAATTTCCCTACACATGTGGCTTGCATGGCCGCGCTGTACATTGCCTGCGTGGTCTCCAATGCTATTTCGATCTCCGCTAACTCGCGAAGCTCTTTGATTGATCGCTGCGCTACAACGGCACGTGCAAGCTCCTCTGAATGTTTCAGCAAAGATTGCCCCGGCTTCAACCCAAGTAGATCTTCCAGTTGACAACGTGTTTCTGCTCGATATGGAGGCAGATAGAGCACTTCTCTACCTTGTTGAATTGCATGGGTCAACGCTCGATCCAACGCCGCCAGATCATCTACTTTGTCCGCACCAGAACGCTCACGCAACTCCGCCAAACCTGGTTGGGGACCCGACCACAAGATGTCTGTCACGGTGGGTTCTTTGCCAAGAATCGTTGTCGTGCCATCATCAATATCAATCACCAGGCATAAACCTGGCCTATTGATCCCCCCGTAGTACAGGAAGGTGCTATCCTGCCTGAAAGGATATGTATTGTCTACGTAGTTCATCGGACTCTCGCCATTGCCAGGCAAAAGCACGATTCCGCTCGTCAAGGACTTAAGCAACTGCCTACGCCGCCCTCGGAACACTTTAGGCTCAAACATCAGAATCAATCAGATAATGTTTTGGTCATCCGTATGATGCCACTTGCCCGTGGCTCCTAAGGAAACAAGTTACCACTTTTTAGGTAAGCCGCAGTTCCTCAGCATGATCCCAGCATGCTCTGTCAACGTGCTCTACTGGCCTTGATGATATTGGTTTGGGCATCCTGTGGCGGCCCCACAGAACCTGTCCCCACAGATCCAGACAACATTCCGGTTCCTCGTAAAGTGGCTGAGGACGATTACATTGAGCTTACTGGTGGACTCAGGTACCACGACTTCAAGGTGGGGACTGGCGATTCGGCAGCACACGGAGACATCGTGTCTGTGCACTACCACGGTTGGTTGACCGACAGCACCCTCTTTGATTCCTCTTATCTCCGGCAGGAACCTTATTTTTTCCGACTGGGAACTGGAGCAGTCATCACTGAATGGGATCTGGGCCTGCCAGGCATGCAGGTTGGAGGCGAACGCCAGCTAATAATCCCGCCCGGACTTGCATATGGTAGTCAAAGCAGAGGGCCTATTCCTGGAAATTCGACGTTGATTTTCGAAGTCACACTCGTGTCCATTGACTAGCACCGCATTCCGTCCTCCCGTAGCACGGTGTCCAGCGTATCAGCGAGCCTCTCTGCATTGGCTTCATTGAATACTAACGGGGGCTTGATTTTCAATACATTGTGGAGTGGGCCATCCGTCGAAACCAACACGCCCAAGTCACGCATTCGATTCGCAGCATATGCCGCCTCTCTATCCGCAGGTTCCAATGTCTCCGGATCCCGAACGAGTTCCACGCCTAAGAAAAGCCCCCGACCCCGAACATCCCCAATGATCGGATACCTCCTTTTTAATTCCTGAAGGGATGCTTTCAGGAATTCACCTGTTTGTTGCGCATTTTCCTGCAGATTTTCGGATTCGATTACATCCAGCACGGCCATCCCTACCATACAAGAAACCGGATTCCCCCCGAAAGTGCTGAAGAACTCCATACCATTATCGAATGAGGCGGCGATCTCGGGGGTCGTCACAACACCTGCAAGTGGATGTCCGTTACCCATAGGTTTACCTAAAACAACAATATCTGGTATAGCCTTCTGCGTCTCAAAACCCCAGAAATTACTGCCCAAGCGTCCGAATCCAACCTGCACCTCATCGGCAATACAAACCCCACCTGCTGCACGTACATGTGCGTAAACCGCCCCTAAATACCCTTCAGGTAATTCAATCTGTCCACCACAGCCGAGAAGAGATTCGCATATGAACGCCGCGATACCATTGGGGACAGATGCAATTTTCACACGTAGTGCCTCAGCGTACTTTTCCCCCGCATCGTGTCCACGAAACCGCCCCCGATAGACATCCGGCACTAAGGCCTTGTGTACATATGAAGGGGCACCAGCACCACCCGGTCCATCAAACTTGTACGGACTTATAGCTATTAGTGAGCTCAGGTGACCGTGATAGGCGCCATCCAACACAGCAATATCCCTGCGCCCGGTATGTGCATATGCCAAGCGCAAAGCCAAATCATTCGCTTCACTCCCCGAGTTCACGAAATAGCATACCCTAAGTGAATCAGGCATTTTGGCTGCCAGACGCTCTGCATAATCAACAAGCGAACGGTGCAAATAACGTGTGTTGGTATTTAGAACACGCATTTGCCGGGCAGCCGCAATATTTACTCGGGGATGACTGTGTCCTACATGTGGTACATTGTTTACGCCATCCAAAAATGTCCGCCCGGTATCGTCATAGAGATACTGGAGATATCCCCGAACAATATGCAGAGGCGCGCGATAGGAAATACTCAGATTACCACCTATACAGTGCTTCCGCCGTGTTTGAATATTAATGGTAGGGGGGGACTGGTCTGGGAAGCATCTGTCTGGAATCCCGAGTATCAGATTCGGGTCTGGGCAAACAGACAACCAAACGTCCCGCTGACTTGCTAGTGCTACCCCCCAGTACTGACCAAAATTGCCCAACAGATCCGCGATCACTTGAAAATGCAGATGCGGCACCCATCCTCCATTCTCTTCCGGTTCTCCTAGGTGTGCGAACTGATCGCCTTTAGAAATTCGCTGACCAGATCGTAACTGGCGAACGGACTGTTCACTTAAATGGCCATAAAGCGTATAAAAGATGCTTTCGCCTGTACTATGCTCCAAGATAGCGACCCCTCCAAAATCCATGGGATCCTGGCTGAATGATAAGCTATGTACTTTACCCGCAAGCGGAGCATAAACAGGTTCACCGGCTGCTTTGAACAGGTCTATGCCCAAGTGAATCGTGCGGGTTTCGTCAAATTCGTTATTGGGTACACGAAAATGCTCTGCTGTGTACACGATGCGCGGTTCGTCGTAGCGGCCAATCCCAATAGCCGCCCCCGCACGTCTGATTCTCCTGAACCATGCTGCCGAGGCTTTGCGCGGATCGGGTTGACTGCCAGGAAACCCAGTAATCGGACTGCTGACCCCCAGGTCAAACACGATTGGATCTATCTTGCGTAAATCTGGCCTTAAAACCGGCGCGAACTCTTCTGCGTTTTGCCTAAGCCACGTAACCAAGTGTTGGCTCTTCGGGAATGGCTCCATACCACACGCGGACCGCCAACGATATTCTGCCAATACTGGTGACTCTGAGCACAGATGCTGAAGTAAGGCCCACGCACCTTTCTCTGAAATACGAATGTATTCATTGTCCGGCTCCAGCATCCCCCTGTAACCCGAGACTAGCACACTGCTGCAAAGTCTAGCTTTAACCAGTTCGTAGAGAACCGAGATTTCTGACTCATTCAGGGGCCGGGCCGAATGATAGCCTTGTATGAGTTCTGCGGCAATCCCAACTGGATCAGGCTTGCCCATCATAATGTAGGTTACTGCAATAGCCAACTCGACCACCGCAGCCGTATGCAGTGTATCACCGAAATCAATCAGTCCACGAACCCTGGTATCATAGCCGGTTCCCCCGACAATGATATTATGATCATTGGCATCGTGATGAATAACACTCTGGGGCAACTCGTCAAGACATGGGAGTATCTTGCTCTTGAATGATCGCAATATGCTTTGCACGAGTTCTCTCCGCTCAAAATCAGGAACACACTCCAAGTACTCGGCGAATCGGTCGGCCTTGCGCAAATCCCATATGTAGTCTCGATGTGTTAAATCGTGGTCAAAGCTGCTTAAGACCCCATCGAGTCGTCCAAGGAATTCACCAAGATCCTGGACGAGTGACCTATGCACAGGATTCACATCTGCAAGCACTCTGCCCTCAAGCCAAGTGACTGCCCACAACTGGTGGTATTCACCGTCTCTGCCCTCTACAATCACTTTCTGTTCTCCATTGCGAGCGCAGACGACCTCCGGGAAGTGCTGTACACCATCCTTCTGCAAGTGAGCTAACACAGCCTGCTGAAGATCAACGTATTCACTCTCCGCTGCCGTATTGGCCAGCTTCAGTACAAACCGTCCTGACGCAGTGTCAAGCCGGAAATTTTGATCAAGGTGACTCGGCAATGCCGTAGCGTGGCCCTCCAAACCAAAATGCTCTCGCGCCAGTAACGAAGCTTCTGTTACCGAGAAACGGGGAGCCGTGTGTTCTATCATTAGAAATTACTTTACTGGTTCAATATTCTGACTTCCGGTGGTTGTCACCAGACGCAGCCTGGTATGCCTGAATACATGCAGATACTTCACGAGGATTCAAGGCTTTGAGGGGAGGCCTCAGGTTTGCCCAGTTCCCCTGTTGGGATAATTCCCGCATCAGTGCTTTCAATGCCGGAATCATGGGCCACTGTTCGACAGCACTCCGTATGTCATATAGCCTTGACTGGAGCATTTTAGCCTCGGGAGTCTTCCATTTATGCAAGAGTTTGGCAGCCAACTGAGAGGTTACATTTGCCGTTGCGCTAATGCAACCCGCGCCTCCTGCTTCGAGCGTGCCCAGCAAAAATTGCTCGCTCCCCGCAAAAACTTCCAGCTCACGAAAATGTCGAATCATCGCCGAAATATGCGCCCAGTCTCCACTGGAATCTTTGAACCCTGCGATACTGCCAGGGTACACTTGAATAAGCCGTTCAACAAGTGCAACAGGAATTGGAATTGCGCTCATCTTCGGGAAATGGTAGAAGTATACCCTTATTTCATCGCTCCCCACGGACTGGAGCAAATAGTCGTAGGCAGCAAACAGACCGTCCTCACTAACCTGCTTATAATAAAATGGCGGAAGAACTAGTATGCGGTGTACTCCGGCACGCAACGCATTCCTTGTTAAATCCACTGTGTCCTTCAGTGCGCAACATCCTGCGCCAACAATCAGTTTCTCCGGATCAACACCCGAGTCTACGACCGCCTCCAACGCCATCATTCTCTCTGACGCGCTGAAGCTGTTAGCCTCTCCCGTTGTGCCCATAAGAACCACCCCACTCGCTCCCCGCCTCAGGAGCCATTGTACATGACGCGCCAGATGATCGCTATCAATATTAAGGTCTTGGTCCAGGGGAGTCAGTGAGGCCGTCAGCACCGCAGGTCGTGGACTATACATCACAGGAGTATTTGCGAATTTTGGCAGATAATAATACAAGATCACCCGCAATCAATCATAACTGCACCTAGCCTCAAGTCCTGGCCCAATTATATGGGCAACAGGCTTTTGCTCGTATTTGTCTTCATAGGCTGCTGTAACAGATGCAGCAATCGCTGGACCCTCACCAGCCCTTGCCAGATTAATTGTACAACCACCAAAACCACCGCCCATCATCCTCGCTCCAAATACTCCGGGAAGGAGTTCCGCATGTGCTGCCAGAAAATCCATCTCCTCGCAGCTTACTTCGTAGTCCCCTTGTAAGCTTTCGTGTGATAAACTGAATATCCTGCCCAGTGTACTCCAATCCGAATGGATAACAGCGCTGCAGGCTGCTTCCACACGGTTGTTCTCGCTAATCACATGCCTTATACGCCGCTGCAATACGGATTCTTTTATCTCCTTAACATGATGGGCTCCAGCATAGCGAAGTGAAGTAATTGCCGCATCTGATGCCTGCATGAATTCAAGCGCCTTTTGACATTCCGCACGCCGCTCGTTGTACTTAGAGGTTGCCAATTGCCGTCTGACACGGCTGTCAATCACTAGAAATTGTATGTCCTCATTCTGAATAGATCTTATAGTAGGACTATCCCGGCTGGTTGAGCTACATTAGCATGCGTTC
>JAPPGC010000076.1 GCA_028875125.1 Bacteroidota bacterium
TCAAAAACTTAAATTCTAATTGTCGCCGACTTAAATTCTAATTGACGCTAGACAGCACTCCTCTTCCTGCTGATCAATCCCTGGATCAGTATTGGTGCTGCTGCTGGTGTGACCTGCCTAGTATGTGGCGTGGCCATGCGAGCTCGAATTAAAGCGGTCCTGATTACTTCTACAGCCACCGGGATCGTGATACACCTGCTATTTTCTGGACTGCTGGCCCTCTAATGACACTCGTGAGTTGGGAAAGCATCCTTGCACTGATTGCTGGTGCGCTTTATGGCGCACTCTTCGGAGCAGTACCCGGATTGACCGCTACACTCGCAGTTGCGCTTTTTATCCCGGTGGCATTCTTTCTTGACGCTACCATCGCACTTCCGGCGATTATTGCTATTTCTTCAGTAGCCATATACGCTGGTGATGTTGGTTCAGCGATTGCACGGATCCCGGGAACACCAGCCAGTGCAGCGTACGCCGACGAACTTCACAACCTGAGCAGATCACGTGGTGTACTTTATGGACTCGGAATCAGTGCATTGGGATCGTCAGTCGGTGGTATTCTCGGTACACTGGTTCTTGCCGGTGGGGCCTTGGCTCTGGCTACACTGGCCGCGATGTTTTCGTCGTTTGAGTACTTCTGGATCGCCGTATTAGGTCTGACTGCCGGCATCTTTGCTTCGGGACGTCACCTGCTAAAAGGGTTTGGCAGCCTCATAATTGGACTCCTGCTCTCAACTGTGGGAGTCGATCCTACGCTGGGTTATCCCAGATTTCATTTTGGAAACCCTGCTTTTCTCGGCGGACTGGATTACATAGCCGTAATGATCGGGTTGTTCGGGTTCTCTGAAGTACTGTACCATATGGGCGCCGGTACAAAATCCGCCCCTGCGGCAGATGCTTCAATCCATCGTAGAGCACTCAGTAATTTTTACACAGGCCCGCTGAAATTAATTCGTAAGGCCCGCAAACTCGTGGTACGATCCTCATTTTTTGGAATTTTTGTAGGATTCCTGCCCGGTGCAGGCGCAGATATTGGTTCCTGGGTTGCTTGCAGTCTTGAAAAAATGACTGCAAAGCGGCAGCACAATGAGGAACGGGTCGTTCTGGCTGGCGTGAGCAGCAACAATGCCGCGGTTGCAAGTGCCTGGATTCCTGCACTATCGCTAGGGCTACCCGGAGACACGGTCACTGCCATGGTTCTCGGCGTCTTCATGATGAAAGGAGTGACACCTGGCCCACTCCTGTTTCAGGAACAGATGCCCTTGATCTGGATACTCTTTGGCACCTTCCTGATTGCAAATATCTTATTGTTGCCCACCGTAGGGCTCCTAACGGCCCGCATAGCGGGCACAGCGCTGCGCCTACCCTTTAACCTGCTTTTACCCATTATCGCGGCAGCGTGTGTTACAGGCGCCTACGTAATAAACAATAACCCGCTAGATGTGGGGATTATGGTATTGATGGGGGCGGTCGCTCTAATGCTGCGCAGAGGTGGATTTCCGCTCGCCCAAGTGGTCTTGGGTATGGTGTTGGGGCCGATCCTTGAGCAGCATTTCATGGTGAGTGCCATCAAATCCAATTGGGATCCACTCAGCTTCTTTGACCGGCCCATCGCACTCATCTTGATGGGGGCCTGCGTTGCGACCGTGATTCTTGGCATCATTGCACACAAACGACGGCTCACTGGCAGAAACGAAGGTAGTTGACCTAAACAATGAACTATGCTACCTTGAGGAACGTACCTACACGGCCGGAGACTAATCCCCAAACCAGATGTATTATACACGAGCGTGTTTCTACGTGAACAGGTTTTTCAGCAAAACTCCACAGAAACGTCTCTGAACCACGCATGATTTAGTGCTCAACACCATAAGTCTCAATCTTCTCAGTTACACATGTCAGTATCAATCTCTTGGAATAGAACGGATAGTGCTCTTGTCGGAAGCGTTAGAGGCAGAATCGACACTAACAATGCTTCCATCTTTGATGGTCTGATCAAGACTTGGTCTAGACCTGATGAACCGAGTCTAATCTTGGATTTTTCTGGAGTCTCCTTCATATCCAGTGCAGGATTACACAGGCTGCTTCTTATAGCGCGCGAGTACGAACTATCAGGTAGACAATTTGGCTTATGTGAACTTCCCGATCCAATACAGGAATTGATGGAGATAAGTGGGCTCTTCAGGATTATTCAAATCTTTGACTCCTACGATGCCGCGATCGGTAAACCGAGCCAACCATCTGGGGGAAAAGATACAGCAGACGATCGTGGAGGCTCCAATGAATCCTTCAACATCAAACTTATTCATGACAAGTTCAGTGATATAGCTGAATACATAATCCAGAAACATGAGCATGTCACTGGAACATCAATTCCCTCAGAAAAACTTAAACAGGCACACGCTGAAATTACCGCCGGACTAAAAGACGTTGATGCAGACATGGAAATCATGCTGCGAGACTATCGCATGAAGCTGTTTCACATTGCTGAAGCCAAGCTCAATAAGGTACTTGACGAGTAAGTCTTGGTGATGGAGTACTCAACTGTGACGGTCCTATCTACAGCATTCAGGATAGAACCTCCGCAGCTTTATTGAAGAACCCGGCCAAGCGATCCCCTACCCACAATCACCCCTCAGTGGTTACCACTTACGGATCCCCAAAGACAATCAAACAAGAGAATCTGCACCTGACTTCGACAGTTTGCAACTCTCTGAAGGCCAAAAAGGCCCTGTTTTCAGGG
>JAPPGC010000014.1 GCA_028875125.1 Bacteroidota bacterium
CACCCCAAAATGGCCATTTGTGCCCCCGAGTCAACCCGTACCTGTCGAAGTCAGGCCAGATTGCTGATCGCAATGTAGTCGTGGCAGATAGTCTGGCGACTTTCCATGCTTATTGAGATGAAATGGCACTTGGCGTATGCCTCTATGACTGACCGGAGCAGACCAATGCAACGCTTCCGAAAGAATCTTCGATCAGCCTCAGAATCGCGTTGGAATAGTCAGTGAGGGTTCCGTACAGGTGGCCGAAGCATAAAGCACGCGCCTCGACCACAGGATACTTCCCGGAAAGCATATCCTTCCAAAAGGGCTGGCGTAACAAATCGAGATCAGGAACGCTGGACTTGTCCTGTAACTCCAACCCCCACTCTACGGCCTGTTTGATCACGGGGGCTATTAATTCTAGACGTGTTGTGTCGTGTCTGGGGGGCGGAGATATCCTGCCCTCCTCCTTAACTGAGTACCAATCTAATTTGTAGTTCCTAATTATGGGGTACATGTATCTTGCGACTTAATGGTGGCCCGGCAAAACAAGCCATGCTTGCGAGGCTTAGTTGACATGGCACAGTGAGGTGTTGGTTGGGATTGCCAATGAATGCGCAGGCTGTCCACAATGTCCAGCCCATCCCTAATGTACGGAATGAGGAACCGCAGATCCTCAAACCGCCGTTGGTCGGGAATCCGCCAGAAATGGGGTCACTCACAGGTCGCTGGCCGGACAACAGGTGTTGTGCCGCCCTCCCTAACACGTGTTGCAGACACTGTGCTGTAGGACTTACTGCACTTAGCCGCCCTTTGGATCAGGGGGGATTCCGACCCGTTAGAAGCGATTTGCTCACAATTATATGTGTAGTGCCAGATGACTTCAGACAAAATGAAGCAGAAATACATTGACGCGCTAGGCCGCGGCGACGGCGAGATGCTCCATAAAGTAGTGGATGAGTGGTCGTACGTTCTTCTTCGCTACCAAGAGTTTATGGAACTGTTCGGAAAGGATGCTAAGCGGGTAGCATTACTAAACGCTCTTAGCCCTGCGTTCACCCACGACCTTCAAGTGCAACTGTCGAATGCCCTGATTCTTGGGCTGTGCCGACTGACAGATAAGGACCCCCGCAGCGTATCGGTCTGTCACCTGCCAAGATTCATTCGCGACAATACCGATCTCAGGGCTGAAGTGGATTGTCATGTGGCAAGAGCGCAAACGTATGCGGAAGCCGGGAGAGTCCGACGGAATAAGTGGATCGCACACAGAGACAAAGTGCGGACAGACATAACGGTGCTGTACAAAGATATCAAGGCTGGCTTAGATGCTGTACACGCCGCTCTAAATGCCGTGGCAATGGACTATTGGGAGCATTTTATACCGAATAAGGTCACTAGCCTTCAAATGCCAAGTGCGAGGTTCGTGGCGTCTCTTGAATCACTCGTTGAAGGCGTAATGTATATTGAATCACGAATCGACCCCACGGGCGAGAGTGGGCCATTTGACGACGAGGTATCGAAAGCGTTTCTGCGCAGGATCGGGGGAGACCCGAGTGCAGACCTGGTAAAACTTCGGAGACTTAGAGCGGCCGTAAAGACCATCAAGGAGGGGCTTGACTAACTTGGCTTTACCAATCCCTGTTGTGTAACATAAGAATGGGACCTACCCACTACCCGCTCCACTGATGGGGGATTTGGTGATCAATTTACCGATCTGGGTGCTGGATATGCGCCAGGGACGGTACATCATCACCGTCCCCTCTATGCAAGACTGACTCATCTCCAATTATGGGCGGGGCAGATCCAATTGCCGGAGCCGGATCAGGGGTTCCATTGGAGCCCGAGGGTGGATTTCGGTGTCCGTTGAGTTGCCATGGGCGCACTTTGCCGATGCCGAAACCGTCGTGCATATTGACCTGTGTCTCTGGATCGCGCACGAATATCGGCGACTGGATTCTCAAGGTTAGGCGAGTCGGCGGGAGGACTATGCATGTTACTTCGAGACTTCGGCAGTAGTTTGTTTATGAGCGTCCGAGGCTTTTGGTGTAAGCCATCTGCGGTGAACCCATTTATGTCCTTTTCCATCACGACTTGTAGACAACCAGCGGGGCGTTGTCCTGATAAGGCTTTGCTCGTTTGTTGACCGGAGCTAAAATGTCCTGGACGGTAGCGGCCGCGGTATGGACCAGATGGGAGATATGGTGGGTACGAACGGTGATGAACAAGTATCCTTCAATAAGGTCAAGACAGTGTGGCCTTATCCGGTATATTTCCTGCCACAACCATTGCGGAGAATCCTAACAGGCCATCTCCTATGTGACGTCGCTTCGACTGATTTACTCAATGCGGAGCATTGATGGGATAGCGTCCAAATTTCGTATCTTACGTAAAATGAGCATTGAGTCTTCCGTCTTACCAGAATTTGAGGCATCACTCGTCCCAGCAGCCAATGTAGCCAGCGTGCCACAGCGAAGTCCACTCCGGTACCCCGGCGGGAAAACATGGCTTGTGCCGCACATACGAAAATGGCTGGAGGATCCTGTTAGTACACTTATCGAACCGTTTGCCGGTGGCGGGATCGTAGCACTGACTGCTGTGATGGAAGAGTTGACAAATCAGGCCCTAATGGTTGATCTAGACAGAAACCTATCCTCCTTTTGGCGAGCGGTATTGGAGCACTCTGAGGGCCTCATTGAACGCATCCAATCTTTTACTCTCAGCCAGGAGTCTGTGAAACGCATAGACCGGGAGGCACCTCAGAGTATTCTTGATCATGGATTTCGTACGCTCGTTCTGAATCGAACCCGGTACGGAGGTATTTTGACTCCTGATGCCTCACTCATCAAAATCGGTGAAAATGGTGCTGGTATCAGCTCTAGGTGGTATCCCGAGACACTGGTTAACAGAGTGAGGGCCATTGCAGAGTATTCTGATAAACTCTTATTTTGTGAGAGCGACGGCGTGCGCTTTCTGGAGTTGCTATGCGAACGACCAGACACAGCCTTCTTTGTGGATCCGCCGTATACGGCAGAGGGCGGCAAGCAAGCGGGGACCAGGCTTTATGCCCATAATCGTGTAGATCATACGCGTATTTTTGCCGCTTTGGCTGAGAGCCAAGCTAGTTTTCTAATGACCTATGATTATTCTGCCGAGATCATCAAACTAGTCCGCAAGCATGAATTCCATGCCGCCCGTGTAGAGATGAAAAGCCGCCGGCACTCCAAGATCCCTGAATTGCTTATAACGCGCAATAGGCTATTCACATAAACCGCCATTTAGTCGCAGTTAGTCGCAGAGTGGCACCGCGACCTGTTCCGAGCGTTCACACCTCCAATCTTAAATGCAGGTAGCTCCTATGGATGTTGTGCATCACCCCCCGTCTGACCTATACCTTGACCCAAAAAACCCCCGGATCGGGCTTGAGGCATTTCAATTGGAGGACCAGCAAGAGATCCTGCATTGGCTCTGGCGAAACAAGTCAGTGAACGAGTTGGTAGATTCCATCTTGGAAAATGGATACTGGGAACATGAGGAGTTGTTCGCAACCAAGGAAGATAGACATTTGGTTGTAGTTGAGGGGAACAGACGTCTCGCAGCTTGCAAGATCATCTCGGATCCTGGCATTCGTGAGACACTCGGGATCCCGTTGCACAAGGAGCCCTCTAGGCAAGTCCTTGATTCAATTGATAAACTTCCAGTAATCCTTAAATCACGGAGGGAGTTATGGAGTTTTGTTGGGTTCAAGCATGTTAATGGACCCCAAACTTGGGACTCTATCGCCAAGGCTGAGTATGTATACAACGTGAGAAGGGATTATGGCCTAAGTCTGGCTGAGATTGCATCAGGAATCGGAGACCGTCACGAAACCGTAACCCGTCTATACCGAGGATTCGTTGTTTTTCGGCAGGCACAGAAGGCGTTCTCTTTTGATTCCCGCCATGCTCAGCAGCCACGATTCCCATTTTCCCATCTGTGGACCGCGCTGGGCTATGTGTCCATCCGAGAATACCTCGGAGTAAGTCCCGAGATGCTGGAAGACGAAAATCCTGTTCGACGCGAGCAACTGCCTAAGTTGCAGCACCTTATGAATTGGCTCTTCGGAGACACGTCTAAGAACATTGAGAGGAAAGTACGTCGCCAGAACCCCGACTTGCGGCATCTTGCAACAGCTCTTGAAACCTCAAAGGGTATAGCCTCTCTGGAATCAGGGAGCTCACTTTCCACGGCCCTAAATGCTTCACTCGGCGATGCTCATCTGTTTCGCAACGCCCTTGTTAGAGCTGACATCAACGCAAGAAAAGCCATGCAGTTTGTATCAACTGGATTCAATGGTGAATCTGATCTGGTGGAAACTGTGGAAAGTCTCTACAAACAAGCACGGTCACTCAAAGATCTCACGATGATCGACGAGTCATGACCGTGGACTTAAGTTACACGGTTGAACACAACGCCGATATCCTGGAATGGACCTGTATGACGAACTCTACGGGCTACCTTTCATGGACCGATGTGATCCGCAATCTAAACGCTTTCTCGAAAGGCGAAGCGACCACAACCTACGGAGAACCCGATGCGGAATACATAACTTGGAAGGGTGATCCGATTACGTGGAACGGGGGACCGTTGACTTGGAGTGGATCCAATACAGCGTCGGTGCCACCTAGTACAGAAATCTTTGAGACGATTGTGGATGAGTGGATAGAAAGCCTTTCTGATCGTGCTCAAGCTTGTGGATCCAAAAACGCATATCCGTTCGACATCAGCAAGTATGGCCTTAGCTTCCGAAAATGCTCTTCTCCCGCGTATCAATTTCAACTTCTAGTCTCCTTTAACAACCATAGCAGAGGGAACATCGGTGCCAACGAAGCCCCTGCCCACAAGTTGTTTGAGGAGTTGAGTGCAGCGGCAGCCGGTCAATATCTTGGCGATAGCAAGACATCCATAGCGTTCGGATTTCCGCGGAGCAGCTTTCCGAAAGGTTTCCGTGAAGCAGTCAATTGCTTAGCAGAGCTATTAGGAGAGGGGGAGGCATGTAGGGACCGGCAAGGGCTCCAAGAAGCAAAAGACGATAAGCTTGATGTCGTGGCTTGGAAGGAATTTCCTGATCGGAAAGCCTCAAAATTGATACTATTTGGTCAATGTGCGATCGGGCAGCATTGGAGTCGAAAGGTTAACGAATTACAGCCTGAAAAATGGTGCAAGAGGAACTTTATCGAACTTCCGGCAGTGAACCCAATCCCAGCATTCTTTGTACCTCGAACCTTATCAGAAAGAGATGCTGAGGAGGCCGGGATCGACCAGATTTTGCTTGACCGCTGCCGTATCTCGTCATTATGCTCTGGATTACTGGATGATCAACTCGAGAAACGGCTCTGGAATTGGATCAGAACCACCCTTCTTGACAATGGTCAAGAACGTACCCTTTGACCCAGCAATCACGAGTCTAATGGTCCATCTCCAGTGTGAGACCGGGACGATA
The DNA here is from genome assembly GCA_028875125.1 of Bacteroidota bacterium. GTDB lineage: Bacteria > Bacteroidota > Rhodothermia > Rhodothermales > Bin80 > Bin80. The sequence continues at coordinate 5,459 of JAPPGC010000014.1, forward strand.
TATGTACTAATGTGTAAGCAATATAAGTAACGAATTTCTTCAACGTGCCCGCCCGATCGTAGTACTACCAGGACTGTGCCGCTCTGGGGCGGAGGGGGAGCGGTGGTGGATTGGTAGCGTTGTTCTGCAGTTCATCAGGTTTCAGGAGCAAACTGCTACTTTCTCGTAGGATTCCTATTGAAAGCTTGCCTATTCAGCGGTTTTCCAATATCGTTTGTGAAGCTGTAGAGGTTCGATTGAGCCTGTCTTAATATGACGAATGATTTGAGCAGCATGGAAGCGTCCATTCTCAATGAACCAACGGCTCGTGTGAAGTCCACCGCAGACAGTGCCGGCCAGATACATGCCTCGACGGTTGGTTTCAAAGGTCTCTTCATGGTGAACAGGCGTGCGAGACGCGTCATCCCTTAAGTCTATCCCCAGTGTTTCCAGGAAACCAAAATCTGGCCTATAGCCGGTCATCGCAATCACAAAATCATTTTTCAATTTAGAAGGCCCCTCGGGTCCGTCCAGAAGTATATGGTCGGGCTCAATAGCGGTTACCCGTGTGTTGAAGCGGGCAGTGATGCTGCCTTCCTTGATGCGGTTCTCAATGTCCGGCTTGATCCAGTACTTGATCTTGTCAGACAGAGCATCTCCGCGATGAATCAGAGAGACCTCAGCACCAAAATGGTAGCATTCCAGAGCAGCTTTTGCAGCTGAATTCTTGGCTCCGATAACCGCCACGTGTTGTTCGGCGTAGGCATAAGGTTCTCGGTAGTAGTGTGTGACCTTCGGGAGGTTCTCACCAGGGACCTCGAGGGCGTTAGGGATGTCAAAAAACCCTGTCGCAACAATGACCTTGTGGCAGAGGTACGTTCCTTTATTGGTAATAACCTTGAAATCTTCATCAGCACCTTCCACGTGCTGTACACGCTCATAAAGCTGCAGATTCAGGGCTTCCCTGGCTGCGACTCGACGATAATACTCAAGCGCTTCGGGGCGCGTGGGTTTGGTGTTTAGCGTAGGAAACGGATGGCCACCAATCTCGAGCAGTTCGGCCGTAGAGAAGAACTCCATATGCGTAGGATAGCCGACCAATGAGTTGACGATCGACCCTTTTTCTATGATGACGGCATTCAGGTCATGCTTTGCAGCCTGGATTCCACAGGCCAAGCCGACTGGGCCAGCACCGATAATTACAATATCCTGCATATCCGATCTATTGGGATGATGTGCAGTCTGTTGCGACATGTTCGCTCATGAAGAAGAGCTTCTGAGTTGCTGAAAAAAATCCCGGAGCAGATGTTCTGCTTGGTCCGCTTCCACGCCACTGATTACTTCCACTTGATGGTTTAAGCGTTCATCCTGTGGGATATTATACAACGTGGAAGCACCACCAGCTTTCAAATCCATAGCACCAAAGCATAGGCGATCCAACCGAGCGAGTACGATTGCACCGGCACACATGGGACACGGCTCCAGCGTGACATACAGCGTGCACGCTTCCAGAACTTTAGTTTGAAGGGTTTCACACGCCGCAGTGATCGCGATCATTTCCGCGTGCGCAGTCGGATCACGCAAGGATTCAACCAGGTTGTGGCCTCGACCAACAATCTGCTGATCTCTCACGACTACCGCCCCGACAGGTACTTCTCCCTTTTCTTTTGCCTGCTCAGCCTGCCGGAGGGCAGACTTCATAAAGCGATGATCTGGCTCAAGCAATTGTGATAATGCCATGCCCTCTACAGAGAGCGCCTACCGCCAATGATCCGCACAACTATGCCCACCACGAAGAGAATGATCAGGATTGGCAGCGCAGCCCAGGCCAATCCTACTACCAACCCGAGTATTACATCCAACAATACGACCACTGCGACAATTACAATCGCGATCACAATCCAGCGAAGAACCAAGTCCAGACGCATTTGTCCTGAGAAATGTCGAGGCTACTCAGTAGAAACTACGAAATACTCCGAGGCCGTGATGGCTGTTCCATTTCGAGCAAACCCACCGACCAAAAGTACGGACCGCAGTCCCGAAGGAGTGGCGGTATGACGATAACGGCCTACCATGGCCTGTGACGGTCGCATGGCAAAAAATTGATTCGCCTGTTCGTTAAATACCTCCATTTGTGTAAGTACATCCGCGGGTGAGCTTTGATGTCCGCCAAAGGTCGTGAACACGCCGCTGAGGACCGATGCTGTTGCATGCGCAGTACGAGGCAGCACAAACGCTGGCAGACTCGAAATAAATAATCCGGTGCCTCCTGGATAATCTACACGCATGTTCCCGTTGATGGCAGAGTTATTTATGAATCGGCTTCCCAATAAGAGATACGAGTTAGGTTGTGTTCGGGTTACAGTAAATCCGGCCACGGGCTCGTCAATAAATGGTGCGGAGGAGTTTGTATTCAAAGCGATAAGCTCATCGCGCTCAATCCTGAAGGTGCGCAGATCCTGCCGCACACCAAAGAATGGAGTAGTGCCATAACGCGTATCGCCATTACCTCCGATAAGATCAAGAAACAATTCATCGCCAGACTGGCGTAGTACAGCAGCATGGTGCACGCGGCGGATTGGCTGCCCGCGCACAGGAATCTCCCGGAACCCACGCCCGGATGCATCGGGGTTGAAGATTTCTACGGATTCAATTAATTCTCCCACACTGGTGGGTGAATCCATCCTGCTTCCCCCGACAATCAATACCTGACCATTCGGGAGGACCGTAGAGGTGTGGCCGGTTCTTGGAGTAATCAGGCGCTCCTGCATGAGGCCAAAAACTCCGGAGTTGGAAGCCAACAGGAAAGACTCGCCTCGCGCGGATCCTCCCTGCGTGCCAGCTCCTCCTGTAACCATTAGATCTCCACTACGGAGGCGTACGATGGAGTGCCCTCCTCGTCCCTCAGGCAACGAAGGTGCATTTAACGAAATGCGGTGAGGCAGATAAAGAGCATAGGCAGTATCTACCCGGGAGATGTTCTCTACATCTACTGCCTCGAGTATCAGCGTATTGAGACCAAGCCGCAAACCAACGGATATTTGCCAGAAAGCGGGTCCGGGAGGAGCGGGATCCATGGGTGTGCCGTTTAGCAAAACGCCGCCCACCGCTCTGAAGTGAGCAGACTGCACGCGTAACTGAATCACAGGAATCGTCTGCACCTCGGAAAGATCGGGTTCCAGGACTACGAGTTCCGGTCGGACCGTTTCAACGAACGGACGTTCACACGCCGCGAGCCCCAATACGACAAGCCACCAATATCGCATGATCAGTTGCCTCCTCCGAAGATCGGGGTATCATACTTCACATGTTCAAGCACGAGACCATATGCAGGTGCAGCCACGCCGGATTCACGCCGATCTTGAGTTGCCAGGATACGCTTCATATCCTGCACGGATCGTTTGCCGCGCCCGATTTCCAGTAACGTTCCCACCAGTGCGCGTACCATACCATGTAGGAATCGGTCTGCCTCCACCACAAATCGCCAGCAACCGGGATGCACTTCCGGCTCCCATTGCGCCCGCCTGACGCTGCAAATACGATTAACGGTAGCGCTTCGTGTACGGCAGAACGCTCCAAAATGTTGGTTGCCGATAAGAAGAGCGCATGCGCGATTCATTCGCTCAAAATCTGGTGAAGAGTAGATCACCAATCGACGATTACGTTCAAGGGCCAGCGGTTCAGTAGAAGCATAGTAATGGTACCTTCTCAACCTAGCATCATATCGGGCATGAAAGTTTTCATGTACCTGTGTTGCAGCACGTACTGCGACAGTGGGGGGTAACAGGCCGTTAAGTGCTTTTACCAGACGTTGAAATGCATCATCGGGAAGGGTTTCGCATTCAAAATGCGCTACTTGCCCCCTTGCATGAACCCCTGCATCTGTGCGACCGGAGCCTGTGATCTGGACGTACTTTTGACGCGTGAAGGTTTGCAGGGCTTTTTCCACGCTTGCCTGTATGGTTGGGCCCCCACTTTGTCGTTGCCAGCCGTTAAACTCTGAGCCGTCATACTCCAGTAATAATGCATATCTGGACATGGAACGTGAGTTCTTGAGTAGATGGTACTAAGAGACAGGACAGAATGGGAACTATGAACCGTGCGATTAATGCATCCACCCCAGGATCAAGCACACAGATCCTCTTTGAACCAGGGCTGAAAAGATGCGACCGTTCAAGGATCCTACGTTGCCCTACAGTACAAATGCATTTGGAAATTGTGTCAGGCTAGCCAGCCGAGTTGTCTACGAAAATGCGTTAGGCGAAGGTAATGTGGAGTCCGCGAAGAGATTTGGCATGCATTTATAGCGAGGGATGTTGCGCAAGGCTATCGAATCTGGTCGAACGATCTTGGCGAAATACGGATGCTCATCTCCAGCCGCCAACAATCCGACCTTAACCCCTATGCTGCAGAACGCCTTGCAAAAAATGGTTATTGCAAGAGGCACAGAGCTGGAACATTAGATATTTTTATGCACAATTGCGTGTATAATTCTCCATCATTTATTTGGTGTGTAGTTCCCGCCAGGGAATGATTTCAGCATCTCCTCGGGATTGAGAATGATCACCCCCATAGACGGCCATGGCAGAGCATTCGTAGGAAGATCCCTTAAAATGTCTCCGTACCCGACGGATACCGTTCAACAGGCTGGATGAGGCAGTAGTGGTGGATTTGGCTTCAATCAGTTGAACATGTGAAGGCGTATGAACGATCAGATCTACCTCTACACCATTGTGGTCACGGTAAAAGGACAGCGTTCTCGTCGTTTCCCCGAGATTGGTTTGCCTCTTTACAAACTCCGAAACCACCCACGATTCAAAGATCTGCCCTCGAAGTGGGTGGGTGTGCAATTGCTCGGGCGTACGAATCCCAAGCAACCAGCAAACCAGTCCTGAATCATAAAAATGTAGTTTCGGCATCCGCACAAGTCGCTTTTGCAAATTGCCACTAAAGTTCTGCAGTCGAAAGGCAATAAAACTCGCTTCAAGTACGCCGAGCCACGCCTTCGCCGTAGGCTGTGATATTCCACAATCTCCTGCGAGAGAAGATAAGTTGAGAAACTGGGCAGTCCGTCCAGCACACAGCTGAATAAATCGCTCAAATGTTGTCAGATCTCCCACGTTGGTAATCATTCGAACGTCTCTGTCGACATACGAGCTTACGTAGTCTCTAAGCCATTCCACTGGATTTAACCCTGCATCAAAATCCGTGGATGGGATCCTGTAAACAGCGCTTCTTCCAAGGACTGAGGATACTGTGAAAATCTTGTGACTTCAGGCCATGTAAGCGGGAGCAGGTTGAATATTGCGGTACGACCTGCAAGGGATTGACTGATTTAAGAGAGTAAAGGGAAGTTTTGTGAACCTGTTAGAATCCATTGCCCAGGATTACGATTATCATCTACTATGCCTTGCAAATACGAAAGTATTTCCGGCATGCGTTGCACCTCACCGATAATCGCTCCATTGGAAAACTGAGCCAAGAATCCTCGGGGATCTTCCAGAGCAAAAGCTCGGTGATCTGGAGCTTCCAGGCTTACGAAAGCATGATTCTCAAACAATCCTCCGCTTAGAGTATTCTTCCTGCTTTGCCTGGGACCAATGATGGTGATTGCGGGGAATCCCTCGGCTGCCCGTTTTATGGATTCGGTAATATCTCGTCTTATCATTTTTTCGTTCAATTAAGCCATATAAAATTATCATTTTGAAATAGTCTATTTTCTCACGCCTATACCGACCCCGGTGTTCATACCTGCTTAACATGGTTGACTTCCCTGCCGAGATACTGTTGACGAGGACTCCAGGAAATCAATCTTTTGGACAATGATCACTCGGAAGAATCAACCATCCAAAACCTTGGCAATAATCTGTTTTCTTGATCATGCGACTTCTATCGGTTCAGAGAATTGGCTCGTGAGAAGCGTGCCGGCTTTTTTCGTGGATCTCTTCTCCTTCAAACAGACACATTGCTTCAGAGTGATTCCGTCGATGTATCTGTCAGCAGAGACTTGTACAATTCTGCGATTTTCCTCGCAACTGCTTTCCAGTTGGACTGGGTTTCAACCCGCCTGTGTTCCCGAATGCGTCCAAAAATTGGCCAAATCCCTGCGATGTAGCGTAATATTTCCAGAAAAACCGGATCAGGCGCCCAGCGTCAAGCCAGGCCGCATGCGGTTCAAATCCCGTCGAAACACACCATATCCGGTAAACGAATCAACTCCTGATTCCCTTGTAATTCCGTATCATCTCCGTTAGCATTCCACACAATCGTCCCGGATCCAGGCAGACGCAATGTCCAGAGTTTTTCTCACAGGTTTTATGGGATGTGGCAAAAGCGTCACGGGTGCATTGTTGGCCGCCCGCCTTTCTGTTGATTTTATTGATCTGGATGATCGGATCGCCGAGACGGCGGGATGCTCTGTAGAGGAGATTTTCTCTGAGCGAGGTGAAAAGACTTTTCGGAGGCTGGAGTCTACGGCCTTGCAATCACTGCCGAATGGTATTGTTTGTGCACTGGGAGGTGGGACGCTCATGGACCCAGAAAACCTGGCCTGGTCTCTGAAAAAAGCCGAGGTTTTTTATCTCCGTGCCGGTGTACCGGAACTAGTCCGCAGACTCCGGGCTGACAAGACCGCACGTCCTTTATTACAGGATCAGGAAGGCAGGCCTTTGGGTGTTGCTCGAATGGAGAACCGGATTCGTTGCATGCTTGAAGAACGGGAGCCCATCTATAGGCAAGCTCATCAGACAATCAATGTGGACCGTGTTCCTCCCGAGGTTGCAGCAGATAAGTGCTTGGAAGCTTACAGGAGTCGAAATGTACGTCGATGATGCGTGCTGGGACCGAATTCACGGAGTGCACGGTAATGTTCGGAAGTAGGGTAGCCAACATTAGTGACCCAGCCGTAGCCAGGGTTGTCTTGATGGAGCTGGTACATGAGATGATCACGGGTTACTTTGGCAATTATAGAGGCCGCCGCTACAGTCTGACTGCGTTGATCTCCTTTAACAAGTGCAAATTGCGGGCAGCTCGCGCTTGGAATATGGCGGTTACCATCAACCATGAGTGCCTGTGGCAGACATTCCAACAAGTCTATCGCGCGTTGCATAGCGAGCAAGGATGCTTTAATAATATTGAGTTCCGCGATCTCTTCGGGAGTTGCGTGACCGATACCGACGTCGATGGCAACTTCGCAGATATTGGCTAGGGCATCTTCGCGTGCACGTTTTCCCAGTTTCTTGCTGTCGAATACTCCGTCAACTACCGTAGCGGGGGGTAGTATGACGGCCGCGGCTATCACCGGACCCGCCAGCGCCCCTCGACCAACCTCGTCGATTCCGACTACATGTATCAGTCCCTGATTCCACAGGAAATTTTCATATTTAAGCATATCCGTCTTTATCTCGCCGGATCAGAAGGTATCAGAGTTGTACATGGGCACCTATATTGGAACTGTGTCTGGCTTCGGATGTTAGAGCGTGCGTCGTACGGGCCATCTCGTGCGGTTGGTGGTGCGGACTGGAAAGAGTTGTACACGAAGTCCGGGATTGGTGGAGCTGCATAGTGGAGCGCTCTCACTGGAGTTCCCCGTGATCCGTGAAAGGACATATACATAAGCGTTATCTGGGGTACGGGTGCATTGCGTATAATTTCCCAAGGTGTGCTGCGCAGTAGCATTGCGTCTGAAGCTCATCCCCCTTGTGTGCCCGATGTCTAGGCACAGGTGCTATACTCCAAACCTACATCGCTGGTAAGGCCAGCAATGCTGAAACATACGATTGATGGCTCCAAAAGCCAAACGACCTGAGAATCCGTTCAAGGGAATGCTCGAGATCATAGGAGACCGCAAGTTCGGTTTCGTGCGGGCATTGAAGTCGGGTATGCCAAAGAGTAAGAGCGATCCGTTCTGCCCGCCTTCATTCATAAGTCGCTACAGGCTACGCGATGGGGTGGTGCTGGAAGGGTTTGCCAGACCGGGCAGAAGAGGAGATCTACAGGTGTCCCGCCTCGTAACGGTTATGGGTAAACGCCCCACGGAATGGGCCGATCTGATTGAGTTCGAGAAAGGGCAAATCGTTTACCCTGACACCAAATTGAACCTGGTCAAAGGCCCTGATGACATAACGATGCGGGTTGTGGATCTGGCGTGTCCGATCGGCAAGGGGCAACGGGCATTGATTGTGGCTCCACCTCGCACGGGAAAAACCATAATTCTCAAAGAAATAGCCGCGTCATTAACACAAAATCATCCTGACATTCATTTGGTAGCGCTACTCGTGGATGAGCGTCCAGAAGAGGTAACAGACTTTCGGCGCAGCACAAAAGCCACGGTATTTGCCAGTTCCAGTGATGAGGATGAATTCAATCATGTGCGTGTGTCGGTGTTGGCATTTGAGTATGCCAAACGTCTGGTAGAACTGGGAGATGATGTTGTTCTCCTACTGGATTCATTGACACGTCTTGGACGGACATTCAACCTTTGGGGAGAGGGTTCCGGGCGAACGATGTCTGGGGGACTGGATTCCGGGGCTATGCGGATTCCCCGACGCCTATTTGGAAGTGCACGTAATATTGAGGATGGCGGTTCGTTTACGCTCATTGCCACAGCATTGACTGAGACCGGCAGCCGGATGGATGAAGTGATCTTTGAGGAGTTCAAAGGCACAGGCAACGCAGAGATAGTACTGGACCGGCAAATGGCACATCGCCGCGTTTGGCCCGCGATAAATCTCCGAAAATCGGGGACACGTAATGAAGAATTACTCCTGGGACAATCGATGCAAAAGCACAATCGATTGTTTCAGGTGCTCAACAGTCGTCGACCGATGGAGGCTATGCAGGCCCTGACCCGTCACATGCGCACCTTCCCGACGAACGATGCGATGCTGTCGGCTCTGATTAGCGATCGCGGTTACTGATCTTCAGGCGCTTGGTCACGTAGTGCAGGAATATTTGGTGCTCGATCCCGATGCAGGTTTGCCAGGGTAGATATCTCTTTATGTCCGCTTAATATCGTTTGCCGCAGAAGCTAACGTCCGTTGATCCCGCCAGATCATGCTGCATCCGAACGGGGGAGTGTTTGATTTGAATCAACGCGCTTTGAATTAATTTGCAGTGTGAACCGGACCCGGAAGATAGCGGGGGACCTGTGCAGACTTCAAATCTCGTTCTTTTCGCACATTCACACGCGAATCAGATCAGGTGAAACTGGGAAATCCTGAATGTAGCGTTTCGCGTAACTGTACCACCCTCCTCGGAAGGGTTGTGCAAACGTCTGTACATGTGCAGCCATCGCCGGGCTGTTTAACTCCCTCGCAAGTACTGCCAGATCAATGTTAAGTCGGGGCTTTATGCAGTACCCGGAATAAAAGAGCGTGTCCGGGTCTTCGCATATCTGGAAGTTCGGGGAGGGATTCATTCCTGAGGTGAGGATCTTTTCTCCCAGCGCACTCCGTATGCCAACCTCTCGTCCAAAACCAATCCACTTTTTAGGATTAAAGGCACCTTTGTCGCGAGCAAGAAGACGTGCCTTATTGGCATGCAGCCATGCGTAAGCCAGTGGGAACTCCTCCTTGAATGCTTCTTCGGGAAGGAGCTTTCCCTTGCGATCATAAGGATAGATCACTACCCGCTCGATCTTATCCCGCCCTTGCTTCATGACAGAGGCTTTCAGAATGCGACGAACTGCTTCCTTCTCAACAGGAAAACACTTACCATCGGCCTGAACCATCACGAACTCCTCGTCCTGCCCCACTACTTCCAGGATGAAGACCTTGTCGGCGAGTGTCTGAATCCCAACATGGATATCCGCAATGTCACGCAACTTTGCTGCATCTGCTGGTTTTGGGTTTACGGAAGCAGGGTCTACTACGCCCCAGCCTGAGTCGGACTGTACCAGTCTATATGAGCCGGTGAAACGCTCTCCCGTGTATCGGTACACTGCTGTTTTCTCACATGGGGTTCCCTGGCAGATGTGCGAGATACATGTGTAGGTGCTCACGCCGGGGAATACCTGGTGATTCCCGAAGTCGTAAAGGGCACGGATCCCGTGGTTTAGCTCTAGGCTATTGCGCAGAATCTTCCCTGCTTCATTACGGAGCCACCCACTCGGGGATATGAACATGAGTTTCCCTTGCTCTTTGAGCAGGTGAAGGCCGAGCTCAAAGAAGATCATGTACATATCACTGGCTCCGCGAAAATACTTCCAGCCGCCGCCTTTAATTTTCCTTCTCCGCTCCACTTCAAGGTGCTGGATTCGAACATAAGGCGGGTTTCCGACCACCCAGTCAAATGTACCCTGATCTCGTCTCCATACGTCCAATGCGTCTGCATGGTGAATAGACCACTGTGAATCATTCCACGGCCGCCCGAGCATCTGCTCCACAATTTTTGTGAGTTTTTGTCGGCAATTCTTTACAGCTGTGCCATCGACATCATATCCCGTGATGTGATTCAGCGTTGCACGAAGACCTGCCCGCTCACGTGCAGTTGCTCTACTCATTCGCTTGCAAATCTCCTTAACGATCGCGGTGAGGAAGTCCCCCTCACCACATGCGGGATCACACACCTTGACACGCTCGAGGGATTGATCGAATAGGGATCGCAACATGTGATCCACAATCCACTTCGGTGTGTAGACTTTCCCTTGGTATTTGACCCCAGAGGTGTTCACTTCGATCCTTGTGTATGGTTTGATGGGATTCACCGTTTCAGAGACTTGCACGTGCCCATTTTAGCTCCATCCATAATCTATGCGTCCAAAATACTACAGACACATACCGACTAGCACACCCGAACCGCCCAATTGGACCAGGTGTGCGCTGCTCAGAGGCACTAATCTGAATTGGGATTCATTTTGTGCCCTGAAAGCCTAGCACATCAAGCTATCGGTTACGTATCGTTAAGGGGTCATTTCCTCTGTTTGAAATGAATTCAAATAATTCGCAAAACGTTGCAGCCCCCTGCTACGGCTTGGCGCGAGGCAAGGAGTCAACCGCGTACAATAGTCCCACCATTAAACAACCCTTGTCCGCAGGTGTCGGCGAGGATTTCATCCCGTTCACGCGTGAGGTATGAGGTGAAGACTGTCACATTCGTCAGTCCACGATTGTGTCGCTTTCTGCGCCGGTTGAACTATGCCTGCAGCGCGGCTATCGTATCCCAGAATTCCGGAAACGAAACTGCGGCCGCATGCGCGCCCTCAATGGTTGTAGTTCCGCGCGCTCCAAGAGCTGCCACACCCATGGCCATTGCAATTCGATGGTCGCCATAGCTTGAAACCTTGGCACCGTGCAGCGGCACCATCCCGGTGACTGCCAATCCGTCTTCAAATTCCTCCACGTTGGCTCCCAGTGCCCGAAGGTTGGCCACTGTTGCTTGAATACGGTCACATTCTTTGTACCGGAGCTCAGTCGCATCGCGTATGATGGTCACTCCTTTCGCAAAGGCACCTGCCACGGCGATTATTGGGATTTCGTCGATCACATTTGGGATTTCATCCCCGCTGACGGTGACTCCGTGCAACGGATTCCGGTGCACTGACAGCTCACCTACAGGTTCTACACCGGATGTTCGTCTATTGCTGATTTGAATGTTTGCGCCCATTCTTCTCAGTACATCAAGTAGACCCGTTCGACTTGGGTTGAGTCCAACACCAGACATGTGGACAGGAGCGGTCCCCGCGAGGGAAGCGGCTACCAGAATAAATGCGGCCGCGGAAAAGTCACCAGGAAGCGTGAACGTGCCTTGAGGAATTGTGCATGATGAATCGGAATGTATTGCACGACCGTCGTCAGCGGAGCGTATCGTGAGGTTCAACATACGCTCGGTGTGGTCACGCGATCGAATCGTTTCATGTAAAATGGTTTGCCCCTTGGCCCACAGACCTGCGAGTAATACGCAGGTCTTTACCTGTGCAGACGGTACGGGCAGCTTATAATGGATGCCGGTCAGATTGTCACAAGGTTGTATTCTGATTGGCGCGTGTCCGTCTTTGAGGGATATGTTCGCCCCCATAGTTCGGAGCGGCCGCGCAATGCGTTCCATGGGACGGCTGCTCAGTGACGCGTCCCCGATGAGCTCGCTGCAGAAGGGCTGTCCGGCCAGTACCCCGGACAGTAGGCGCATGGTTGTTCCAGAGTTGCCACAGTCGAGGGGAGCATCGGGTGCGCTAAACCCGCTCCGCCCAACGCCGTGAACGGTCACTGAGTTGTCAGGAGATGTCTCGATTGGAACCCCCAACTGCCGTAGACAGGAGAGAGTAGACCGTGGATCTGCGCTGGAGGGGAAGTTATGCAGGATGGAAGGTCCGTCTGCAATGGCTGCAATAAGCGCGGCACGATGCGCGACTGACTTGTCTGCAGGAAGGTGAGCTCTTCCTGCAAAGCTATCCGCGGGGGAAATCGAGTGTGTCATGATACGGCTCAATCCCAGAGTACGGCAACTGATCCAGATATTACAACACAGCGCGTGCTCCGTGGGGCGCACACGAGTTGGGGAATGATATCCCAAGCTTTAACGCTGCTGCTAGCTATGATCTGGTTCAATTTCACGAGACTGTGGGAAGTGACTAACGCCAACGCTTCACGCTGTGCAGTTGCGCCGATCTCGGACGCCGTACACAGCCCTGTTCGGTCTGTGCTCTCCGCCACGCAACCTAAGCCGTGCGGGGCTTCTTCAATAGCTGAACTCCCAGGATGGTTCCAGTGACGTACAGAACTTGGTTTCTAAATGATGATTGATCTCTGCGACCATAATGATTACGTGGTTGGGTCCACGCAAAGCGCAGGTTTTGGTGCTGAAAAAATCACAATACAGTCATGAACATACGCTTTCTATTTCTTCGGGTCGTACACTAGCCCGTAGGTGAGGATTAGTATTTGTGCACGTCATCTGAGCATGTTCAGCGCATTTACGGTCAGTTTTGCCCTGTATTTTCGCTTGGGTCGGGTCTGTGGGAACCCAAGAGAAGTGCAAATGTACAGTTCGTCTGTCGTGGTGTCAACTTAATACCTGAGAGCATAATGGTACTGTTGTTTGGATTAGGAACATGGGAAATAGCAGTGATACTGCTCCTGGTCCTATTAATATTTGGAGCCAAACGTATACCTGAGGTAGCGCGCGGCCTGGGCAAAGGCATTCGGGAATTCAGGTCTGCCACGAGTGAGATCAGTCGTGAACTCACGCTGGAAGACCGTCCGCCCGCATATCGTCCACCTGCATCGCAAAAGACGCAAGACTATGCGTCGCCACCTTCATCGCAGGAGTCGTCGCAGTCGGCTGATCCCACCCCTCCCTCCCAATAGCCCTCTTTGGCCCGGCACGGCCACTGAATGCTGATGGCTTTGCCGTTTTTTGCTGATTGCAGGCGTGCTTTGCTTGGAGGACAGACGAGTTGTGCAGAAATTGCGCAGTTGGCTCTGGACGTAATTCGGGCGAAAAATCCAGCACTTAACGCGTTCACGCATGTGGATGCTGCTTCCGTACATCGTTCGGCGCGGGCTATTGATGACGCGTTGGCTCAGGGCTCGGAGTTGCCGTTGGCTGGACTGGTACTTGGAGTTAAGAATGTATTGAGCACATTGGACTGGCCGGTTACGTGTGCATCAAGAATACTCCGGGGATACCGTCCACCATTTGAAGCAACCTCGGTAAAACGTCTGCGTGCAGCAGGCGCTTTGCTCATTGGGCGAACTAACTGCGATGAGTTCGCCATGGGTTCCACGACTGAGTCCTCTGCGGATGGACCCACGCTGAATCCCTGTAATAGGGCATACGTCCCTGGGGGCTCATCCGGGGGTTCTGCGGCAGCGGTTGCAGCGGGCATGTGTCATTCTGCGCTCGGTACCGATACGGGCGGATCTGTCCGTCAACCGGCAGCCTTTTGTGGTATTCTTGGGCTGAAACCAACATATGGATTGGTGAGCCGCTACGGTCTGATTGCGTATGCGTCTTCGTTTGACTGTATCGGACCACTCGCTCGAGATGCGGAGGTGGCTCTCCTTATTCTGTCACAGATGGCCGGAAGAGATCCTAGTGACGCAACCTGCATAGATCACACGGTCAACTACAAGAATGGCCTCAAAGAGGCGGGTGTTTCCGGTTTGCGCGTCGGTCTACCCAGGGAATACTACGGTCAAGGGCTCAACAGCGAAGTACGACAACTCATCGAAAAGACCGCCAAAAGCCTGGAGTCGATGGGGGCGACACTTATTCCGATGTCTATGCCCCATACGGCCTACGGTGTGGCGGCCTACTACATTCTTGCAGCAGCGGAAGCATCCAGTAACCTTTCTCGCTACGACGGGGTGAAATATGGACTGCGAATAGCGGGCCAAGACGCCTCGCTGGACACTATGTATACAAGAACACGAAGTCGGGGATTTGGGTTTGAGGTGAAAAGGCGGATAATGCTTGGCACGTATGCGCTTTCCGCAGGGTACTATGATGCCTACTACGGCAAGGGGCAGCGCGTCCGTTCGTTAATCCGGCAGGATTTTGATGAAGCATGGGAGCATGTAGACATGATTTTGACCCCCGTCACCCCCTCCGCGGGGGCACGCATCGGTGAATGGGGACAAGATCCACTGCAGATGTATTTAAGTGATGTCTATACGGTGACTGCGAACCTGGCGGGTGTGCCGGGCCTATCCGTCCCTGTAGGAAAAACATCTGAGGAACTTCCTGTTGGTGCGCAGCTTATAGGACCGCCGTTCAGCGAGCAGAAGCTCCTCGGAATAGGAAAGATTATTATGGAGTTAACGGGGAATGCGAGCTAAGGTGACTAACGACAACACAAAAGCAGTTGGACAAGTGAAGAAACCATTATGGAGTCAATGGGAATTACGTATCAAGTACACGCATCATTGGTACAATAAACGAATAGCGGGTCAAGCAAACAGATAAATGAGCATACTGATTGACAGGAATACAAGGCTCGTGGTACAGGGATTCACGGGCAAAGAGGGGTCATTTCATGCGGAGCAGATGATCGAATTCGGTACCACGGTTGTTGGTGGGGTTACACCCGGTAAGGGAGGTCAGCTACATCTTGACCGTCCGGTTTTCAACACGGTTGAAGAAGCAGTGGAATGTGAGGGTGCAAACACTTCGGTCATATTTGTTCCGCCTGCTTTTGCCAAAGATGCCATAATGGAGTCAGCAGGAGCCGGGATGGAATTGATAATATGTATCACGGAGGGGATACCGGTGAAGGATATGGTAGAGGCATTCCACTACGTGGAGTCCAAAGGGACCCGCCTGGTTGGTCCCAATTGTCCAGGTGCGCTTACACCTGGCCAAGCCAAGGTCGGTATTATGCCGGCAATGATCTTTGCTGAAGGTCCTGTAGGAGTCATTTCCAGGTCTGGCACACTAACCTATGAAGCGGTTGATCAGCTTACACGCCAGGGTTATGGTCAAACTACCGCGGTCGGGATTGGGGGGGATCCGGTGATTGGCACGCGCTTCACAGGTGCACTGCAGCTTTTCGAGAATGACCCGGAGACTGCTGCGGTTGTTCTCATCGGAGAAATCGGGGGAACAGATGAAGAGGATGCGGCTGCATACATCAAAGCTCATATGACCAAGCCGGTTATTGCCTTTATTGCCGGAGCAACGGCACCACCTGGACGTCGGATGGGGCATGCAGGTGCCATTATTGCGGGGGGGAAGGGCACCGCGGAGGATAAGTTTACGGCACTGGAAGATGCAGGTGCCTATGTGGTCCGTAATCCCGCGCATATAGGCCAGGCTGTCCAGAGTGCAGGAGTTTGACTCTTGACAGTCCGATGAAAATTCGAGGCATCCGCTTTGTGAAGAGCGCGGAAAGTCTGGTTCAAATGCCGGATGAAGAATTTCCGGAAATTGCTTTCGTCGGACGTTCCAATGTGGGCAAGAGCGCATTGCTCAACATGCTGGTCAGAAGAAACGCGCTCGCACGAATCAGCTCGAAGCCTGGCAAAACCCAGACGTTCAACTTCTATTGTGTCAATGAAGAGATATACTTTGTCGATATTCCAGGGTATGGTTACGCAAAGGTCAGTAAAAAGAAAAGAGCACAGTGGGGGAGAAGAATTGGGGCTTACCTGACGGGTCGGGCTACGTTAGGCCTGGTGCTTCACCTGGTAGACAGCCGACATCCGCCTACAAGTCTGGACAAGGAGATCATGCTGCTTTTATGCGAAAATCAGGTGCAGAGCCTTTTAGTGCTCACAAAAGCGGACAAGTTGTCCGGGAATGGGATTACCAGAAGTATCCAGAGGGTACGAAAGGATCTGATTGCCTATGGAATGGAATTGCCAATCATTGTAACTTCTGCACTTGGCAATAAAGGACGGGATGAGTTGCTGGAGCGTATAGGGGATTCAATTCCCGCCGCCTCATGACCTGCTGCACATGTTGGCATATTAAATACGCGTTGCTTATATTTGAAAAAGCTCCTACAGCGGCAGGGGTAGCGATAGGGTATGCATAAGAGTTGATTATGTCGTATCTTTCCCGCATGTGCTGTGCACGGAGCTTGACCCAACATCACAACTAACTAGATTGATTACGGAATCTGGAACGGCTACCGCTACTCTTTTCATGACTCTTCCTTATCCGAATCGTAGGATGCCGGTTGCTGCGGCCTACGCCGCGCGGTTATGGGGAATTCGGTCGTCGAACCAGTTATGTGCCCATCGCAGGCGCATTAACTCATGAACATAAATCACAAACAGCAGAGGTCCAATATGCTACGTAAATTGAGTTTGCTCTCACTTATCGCTTTGGTGCTGCCTGTGGCAGTGCTCGCCCAGACCACGGGCAAGATTGTCGGGCAGGTAACTGAAGCGGAGACAGGGGAGACACTGCCAGGTGCAAACGTTGTCGTGGTCGGAACCACGCTCGGTGCCGCTGCGGACATTGATGGGAACTACCTCATCATTGGCGTTCCTGTGGGTACCTACACCATACAGGCGTCGTTCGCCGGTTTCCAGACGGGATCCTTCGTAGGTGTAGAAGTCAACCCTGACTACACGCGTGAGCTGGATTTTGAACTCACCCCTGGCGTTGAACTGGAGGAAATAGTGGTGCAATACGAACGCCCAATGATCCAGAAGGACGCAGTCGGTGTTCCGAAAACCCTGAATGCTGAGGAAATCGAGACGCTCCCGGTTCGGGGACCTGCCGAAGTAGCCAAGATTCAGGCGGGAGTTGTTAGCAAGGAGGGTTCAGGTACGCTGAACATCCGTGGTGGGCGCGATGGAGAAGCTACCTACTATGTGGATGGTGTCAAGGGTGGATACGGTGTTCCTCAGGGAGCGGTGGAGCAGCAGGAAATGTTGATTGGCAGCATTAGTGCACGGTACGGGGACGCCATGAGTGGCATCATCAACATTACCACCAAATCGGGGAGACCGAATTACTTCGGCTCGTTGGAAGCATTGTCTTCTACACAGTTTGATTCGTACGGTTATAACTTAGCTTCCGCAACGTTCGGCGGTCCGATCATTCAGAACAAGCTTAACTTCTTCTTTGCTGGCGAATACAGTGGTTGGGCGGACCGTGATCCACGGAATGCCCTGACCCCTCGACTCTCGCAGGCTGTACTTGATGATCTTTGGGGTGCACCGGCCGGACTGACTGTAACGGATGCCGATGGCAATGAGTCCATCGTGGGCATACCGATAACGTTGGCAGATGGCGCAAGGCTCCTGGTTGATCTCAACGGAGATCCTGACTTGAGTGGGGGTGGTTTAACCTTTGATGACGGTACGGTAATTCCAGTTGCAGAAGGCAGTGCAGTAGCGCTTAATCCCGTCGCTCGTGCGGAACAGTTGACTGATTCTGATTTCACGTATACCTATAAAAAGGCGATGCGGGCTAATGCCAACTACAGCTTCAACGGGAATTTAACCTGGAATGTCTTTGAGAACGGACGACTGAGACTAGCTGGTACGTACCGCAATTTCACAGGAGAGGGTGCATCCTGGCCCCGGGAGACATTTTCTCCTCAGACTGTCAGCCGGTATGATAACCACCAGTACTCAGCCGTCGCAACCTGGACGCAGCACCTGTCAGGCTCAACCTTCTATCAGATACAGGGCAGTTGGAGGAGTTACTTCAATGAGAGCTATGATCCGCGCTTTGAGCGTACGCTTGATGCTGTCTGGCAGTATGGAGACCTTGACCATCCGGTTCACGCAACGCTCGCGGGGTACAGGAACCTTAGGTATGTAGAGGAAACCCGTATTGATGATCACGGGACCCCCGATGACACGAGTGATGACACTGAGGTCGCGGTACAGGTACCGACTTATGTTCGCAGATACGAGGATGGCCTTCGTATCTCAGATGAAACCACGGCAGGTATGGTTGGCGCTGTTGGAGGTGCGCGGCTTGGTTTCGGCAAAAGTAATGGACACGTATACAGGGTAGCTGCTTCAGCGACCACGCAGATCGGCTTGAACCAGCTCGAGTTTGGTGCCGAATATGAAACCAGTGTGGGACGTTCTTGGGGAATAAACGAGGAGTATGTAGCCCGGATTTTCGCAGATGGCAACCCCGAAAACATTGCATCGGATGATCCAGATCTGAATACTTCTGGCTATACGAACTTTTCTGACTTGCCGACTCATATCCTTGCAAGGGCTATGGGTGGGGTTGGCTATAACTTTTTGGGCACAGAGCAACACAATTCTCAGAACTTTGCGGGTTATCTGGACACCAGTAAGGATAAACCCGAATCGCACTACTACCAAGCGCCCTACAAACCGATCTACTATGGAGCATTCGTCCAGAACAAGATTGAGTTTAGGGATATCGTCCTGAACATGGGACTGCGTGTGGATGTATGGGATAGGAACCTTCCGGTTCTGCGGGATAAGTATGCTCGTCGTCCGATTGAGCGGGCTGGAGATTTGGGGATAGGTCTGCCTTCAGGAATAGGGTCAGAGTATGCGGTATACTTCAGCGGCAGTGATGTCGTAGGTTACCGCGATTTTGACGGGAATTTCTTTGATAGCAATGGTAATCCCGCGGGCGCTGGCGATATACTGTTGAATGGTCTTGTGAGGTACACGGGCAATATAGTCACGGAAGATATGTTTGAAGACTACGAGCCCCAGGTAACATTGATGCCCAGAATTGGGGTAAGTTTCCCCATCACAGACAGGGCACTCTTCTTTGCAAGCTACGGTGTTGTATCCAAGCGTCCCTCTACGGGTGCCGCTTTGCTGGGTTGTCGGTCGGGTACGGGTTGCGAGAACAATAATAGTCTGCTTCCAGAAAACACGACGAAGTACGAGTTGGGATTCCGGCAGCGTCTGGGAGCCCGTCAGGCGCTTACGATCAGCGGATTTTTCCATCAGATCAACAACCTCATCCAGCTCCGTGACATCCGTGGTGCAAGCCCGGCGACATATTCGCGCTATGAGAATGTTGATTTTGGTACTGTAAAGGGGCTTGAGTTTGATTATGATCTTCGGAGGACCCAGAGCGTAGCTCTACGGGCAAACTACACGTTGTCCTTTGCGCAGGGAACAGGATCAGGATCAAGAACAACCAGTTTTATAGTATGGATTGACGAGACCCCGCCAAACTTCATCAGCCCACTCGGTTTTGACCAGCGTCACAAGATTAATGTTACGCTTGATTACAGTCTGGGTGAGGGAGAGGGCCCAACGCTTGTGGGCACGAAGCTTCTGCAGAACTTTGGATTCAACGTACTCTTCACAGCAGGCAGTGGCTTCCCATATACCGGGATACAGTACCCGATACCCGCGAATGCCAGTCGAGCTCCACTCCCACGTGGGGGTATCAATGCAGAACGGATGCCATGGTCTAACCGGATTGACGTAAGGATTCAGCGGCGTTTCCCGCTCAGCTCCAAAGGGACGATCACGGCGTTTCTGTGGATGCAGAATGTTATGAACACGGTCAATGTTCAGAACGTGCACAGGTTCTCAGGCTCGGTGGATGACGATGGATACCTTTCCACGGCCGGTGGAATCCAATTCATTGATTCTGCGCAGCCAGTGTCAGAGACGCTCTATAGGTTCCATGCCCAGCGGCGTCGGGTGGGTTTGAATGCCATTGGATTGCCGCGTTTGACCCGACTCGGTGTTCGCTTCGACTTTTAGTAGATAAAATAGGTGATAAACCTGGGGCCCGCGCGGGCCCCAGGTTGCTACTCCCATCCAAATAAAGACGACAAAAATGAGCAAACGCAAATACTTACTTTCACTGGTCTTGCTGGTGGTACTTGGACTTGGTTCAGTACTCGAGGCGCGTGCACAGGTTGGAACGTGCACATCAGCGCTAGGTGAGTCCTACCTGGACATCAACAATGTCCGGGCTCGTATTTTTAACAACGGTAATCTGTTCTGGCGTGGGAGTCCACACGTCTATAATGTACCGAAGGGTGGGGGAGCGCAGGCTATCTTCACCGGTGGCATATGGATTGGCGGTAACGTAGGTGGACAGTTGCGAGTAGCGGCAGCACGCTACGGCAGCTATCATTTCTGGGCCGGTCCGTTGGATGACAACGGTGCGCCTCCAGCTGACTGTGCCGAATTCGATCGACTATACAAGGTGAGCATCGATGACATCCAGGATTACGAAGCCACGGGAGTAACCACTCCGGACTTACGTGATTGGCCTACGGGGTTAGGGGCACCCACCTATGCTCCTCCCGGCAACGGGGTTGATGATGATGGAGATGGAGAGACTGATGAGGCTGGAGAAACGATTTTCGTTTTGAATCAGCCTCTTGCGCAGCGGGTTAGTCGTGTGATTGATCTGGCAGGCGGAGAACGGCCGGCCATTCTCGGGGATCAATCGATCTGGTGGATCATGAATGACCGTGGGAATGAGCATCGGGGAGCAGAATCGCCTCCGATTGGTCTGGAAGTGCACGCTACAGCATTTGCGTTCAGAACCGCTGGAGACATTGGTAATGCCACATTCTACAAGTACGATCTTTACTACAAAGGGAATCAGCCCTTTTCCGATGTGCATATGGCAATTTTCTCCGACCCCGATCTGGGGAACTTCCAGGATGACTGGGTAGGTTCCGATACGACCTTGGGGGTCGGCTATGTATGGAATTCGGACAACGTAGATGAGGGGAGTGATGGTTACGGTTCTCCTGCTCCGGCGGCTGGATACGACTTTTTCCAAGGGCCGATCGTGCCATCGCCTGGTGATTCTGCCAAGGTGAGCACTGACTGGGTTCAAGATTTCAGGAACCTTGAAATGACCTCGTTCACCTTCTACAATAATGGTGGCGGTGTCACAGAAGACCCCAGTACGGCCTTGGACCACTACAACTATATGCGTGGACGGTGGAAAGATGGCAAGTGTATCACGGAGGGGGGGAATGGTCGAGATTTCTCTGAGGATTGCACTGCATACATGTTCCCGGGAGATCCTGGTGCCAGTGATGATACCTGCCAGTACTGGTCTGAGTGCAATTCAGACGGCGCAGGGACAGACATTACGGCAGCAGACCGGCGCTTTGTAATGGGTACGGGGCCGTTCACGATCAATCCTGGCGATTTTCAGCAGATTGTTTACGGATTGGTCTGGGCACGGGGCGTGGACAATTTTGATTCAGTTCAGAAAATGAAAGGAGCAAGTGCACTTGCTCAGGCGGCATACGACATTGATTTCCAGATTCCGGCACCACCGGCTCCTCCACAGGTATCGATTACTGCTGTGGATGGAGGTGCAATTCTTGAGTGGACCAATTCACCTCAGTCGAACAATTTCCTCGAGTCTTATCGGGTTGAGGACCCATTTGCCCCGGACGATAACAATGTGGTCGAGTTTGAGGGGTATGAGGTAGTTCAATACTCCAGCGCTCTGGATCAAATTGGGGTAACTGTAGCGGTATACGACGTTCCTAATGGGGTGACGCGCGTGATTGATGGAGGCCAGTTGATTGTGGATGGACTCATCCAGGAGGAGCAGGTTGTTGTGGCGAACGGAACGGATCGTGGGGTCCAGAATTTCCA
>JAPPGC010000002.1 GCA_028875125.1 Bacteroidota bacterium
CTCAAAAACTTAAATTCTAATTGTCGCCGACTTAAATTCTAATTGACGCTAGACAACTGATTTGCATTCCGCATTATCTTGTAGTGTTCAGTTATTACGAAATACTCAGCCTTGGACACTTCTCTAATCCACACTTCATCGGGCACACCCCATTCAAGCATTTCCCTATGCCTAACAACCTTCAACCCGGCCCCCTTAGAGGATCAATAAAATGGTCGCTGTCCAAGCACTCGTCTATATAGAATTTGGGCTCACTATCGCGCGGCATAAGCTAGGGCATCCTCAACTCTGGCGTAGCTAATTTCATAGCTCGCTGCAATATCTTCTGCGGATTCTCCAGCCTCGTACCGGTCTTGGACAACCGCGACGGATATGCCAGTCCCTGCAACAGTGGGCTGCCCAAACCGGATTCGAGGATCAATCTGGACACCCTTCCTTTCCCTGCCCGGGATCCAGAGATGCACTACATCGGGAAGATGATCTTCCTCTCCAAACTTAAGCCGATCAATGTACTGGCCGATAAGCTCTTCTGACTCCACTTGTCCATAACTTGATGCATTCAACAGAATATCCCTGGCGTTTTTGAAGTAAACATCGGTTCCAACGCGAATCCCTGGATTGACCAGGGGATAAGGGATTCCGAGGCTGTTTTTCAGGTATTCCGAGGCTTGCCGAATTTTGGGGAGGGAAATCCCTAGGGTTCTCCTCATGTAGGCTATCGCAAACGCCTCCGAGAGTTGGAGAAAGTTCAGCGCCCGGTCATCCGGCGATACCGATATCAAAGATTCCCTGTGGTTGCGCCTCAACCACCAATATAGTGTGGAATACGGCATCCGCAGGGCTTCGGACACGTCTCGACGGGAGTAAAGGGGATACTCCCGCGCGGAAACCTCGCCGTAGATCATTTGCTCTGGTTTAAGAAGGGGTAGGTCGCCCTCGACAATAATACAAACCCTGGTGCTGTTCGTTTCGCCCGGTTTATGGAGCACATGGTACTCTTTTGGAAAAAAACAGATGCATCGTGATTTACTCTCACCAGGAGCTATGCCTCACCAACAGTCATCACTTCAAAATCAGAAGTTCTTCCTTCTCCCGAATCAGAGGTTAGAAATATCTCGTGGTAGTACCAACTCAGAGTTGCCTTAGTCTACTGGACGAATCAGATGTTGCATTATGGCAGTTCTGTCCGACCTCACCTTTTCAGATCAACTACTTCTCATTCGGAAGCATATAGTGTGGGTAAAGGACGCCCACATCTGCGAGTATATGGCGTAGAATAATGATGATGTCACCGCGTCCCGCTTTATCAGTACTTTGAGTTACTGGACACTTGGGCTTCCAATCTACTTGACCAGCACAAGTCTATGAAGGGGTGGACTGCGGAATGCTCTACAAGGAGTGTGGAAAAACCGAGTATGACACGGCCCACTTGAAGACACATCAGGACGCGTACCGAAGTATGTTATGTCTCCGGACACATCAGAAATTGTGGTATTTACGAGTGTTTTCTGTACGGGTAGGCTGGTGGATTGCTATTGAATCTCCGAACATCCCGAAACTGAGCCGGGATGAAACCAATGCTCATTGAATCCATCTCTGTTTCGAATACTTAACAGTAATCTCTTTTCCAAATCCGAGAATCCCGATGGCCGCAGCAGATCGACGAATGGTTCAGAGGCTCCAGTTTCGGAAATCATCCCATATTCCAGCCCGCAATCCTTACCTTAACGAACCATAATGGCAGCTTCCCTATCTATGCTGTACGCGCCACATTTCTGCGTTTTTGAATTGCGCCGAAGAATGCTAAAAATTCACGGAAGTTGGTGCGTGGGAGTGCTCGTGATTGTGCTGATGGCCACAGGATGGGCAGCGACGCCGGCCATCTCCCAGAACGTCACCTATAACGTAAGCTTTCAGGGTAATTGGACCACGGCGAGCACGCCCGGCGGTGTGGTCAGCGGTGCGCACTTTACCACGCTGATCGGCGGCGTCCATGGCAGCGGTGTCACCTTCTGGCGGAGCGGCGGTACGGCCAGCGCCGGTGTGGAGCTAGTAGCGGAGTTGGGCTCAACGGGCACATTCAGGAGCGAAGTTCAAGCCAGCGAACACACGCTAAACGTGATTCAGCAGGGCGTCAGTGGCGGTGGGACCGGCACCGCATCATTCTCCATTACCGCCAATAAATCGCATCCCCTAGTTACGCTCCTATCCATGATCGGCCCCAGTCCCGACTGGTTCGTAGGTATATCGGGACTGTCGTTGCTGGACGGGTCAGATGAATGGAGGACCTCAATTGTGGTGGACCTCTTTCCATACGACGCCGGCACCGAAGACGGGACTGAATTTTCGCTCAGCAATCCGGCTACCACCCCGCAAGGCACAATTACCAGCATCAGCGGAACCGGTAAATTCTCCAATGTGCGCATGGCCAGACTCACCTTCACGCTAAACCAACCACCAGTCCCGACCGTGAGTCTCTCGGCTTCACCTAACCCGGTAAACGAGGGGCAACCGGTTACGGTGAGTGCAAGGTTATCCGCGGCCCTGACAAGCAACGTAACAGTCCCGGTCACACTTACGGTGGGATCCGCGGAAGCAGGTGACATCGGCACGCTTACGAACATTACAATCAGCGGCGGACAGACTACCGGTACGGGAACCATCCAAACGACGCGGGATGCTGATGAGGACGACGAAACGTTCACAGTTTCACTCGGAAGTCTGCCATCCAGCGTTAAGATGGGCAGCCCGTCCTCAGTTGAGATTACCATCCGCGATGATGGCCTGCCCCCTCCGACTGTAAGCCTCTCGGCTTCACCCAACCCGGTAAACGAAGGGCAACCGGTTACGGTGAGTGCAAGGTTGTCCGCGGCCCTGACAAACAACGTATCCATTCCGGTCACGCTCACGGTGGGATCCGCGGAACCAGGTGACATAGGCACGCTTACGAATATTACAATCACCGGCGGACAGACTACCGGTACGGGAACCATCCAAACGACGCAGGATGCTGATGAGGACGACGAAACGTTCACGGTTTCACTCGGCAGTCTGCCATCCAGCGTTACTGCAGGTAGCCCGTCCTCAGTTTTGATTACCATCCGTGACGATGGCCCGCCCCTTCCGACCGTAAGCCTCTCGGCTTCACCCAACCCGGTAAACGAGGGGCAACTGGTTACGGTGAGTGCAAGGTTATCCACGGCCCTGACAAACAACGTTTCAGTCCCGGTCACGCTTACGGCGGGATCCGCGGAAGCTGGTGACATAGGCACGCTTACGAATATTACAATCACCGGCGGACAGACTACCGGCACGGGAACCGTCCAAACTACGCGGGATGCTGATAAGGACGACGAAACGTTCACGGTTTCACTTGGCAGTCTGCCATCCAGCGTTAAGGCGGGCAGCCCGTCCTCAGTTGAGATTACCATCCGCGATGATGACTCGCCCCCTCCGACCGTAAGCCTCTCGGCTTCACCTAACCCGGTAAACGAGGGGCAACCGGTTACGGTAAGTGCAAGGTTATCCGCGGCCCTGACAAACAACGTAACAGTCCCGGTCACGCTTGCGGTGGGATCCGCGGAAGCAGGTGACATAGGCACGCTTACGAACATTACAATCATCGGCGGACAGACTACCGGTACGGGAACCATCCAAACGACGCAGGATGCTGATGAGGACGACGAAACGTTCACGGTTTCACTCGGCAGTCTGCCATCCAGCGTTAAGGTGGGCAGCCCATCCTCAGTTGTGATTACCATTCGCGATGATGGCCCGCCCCCTCCGACCGTAAGCCTCTCGGCTTCACCCAACCCGGTAAGCGAGGGACAGCTAGTAACGGTGCGCGCGAGACTGTCAAGGTCACTGACAAGCAGCGTTTCGATCCCGGTCGTGCTTACGACGGGAACCACGGAAGCAGGTGACATAGGCACGCTTACGAACATTACAATCAGCGGCGGACAGACTACCGGTACGGGAACCATCCAAACGACGCAGGATGCTGATGAGGACGACGAAACGTTCACGGTTTCACTCGGCAGTCTGCCGTCCAGCGTTAAGGTGGGCAGCCCATCTTCAGTTGCGATTACCATCAGCGATGTTGGCCCGCCCCCTCCAGTAAACGAACCGCCCACGGTCCGCGCGACCTGCGAACCTTGCTCCGTACACAGGGGTGGCGTAGTGCAGTTAAGCGCCATTGCGTCGGATCCCGATGGTGATGAGATCACCTATAGCTGGAGCACCGAGGCCGGAACCCTGACAGGTGCGACAGACCAGGCGAATACGACCTGGATGGCGCCGAGCCGCGCAGGCACGTTTGTGATCCAGATATCCGTCATGGACGAGCATGGGGCTGAGGCTCTCGCACGAGTCAGCATCCAAGTAATAAATCGCCTCCCGATCCTTGACGCTCCGCGGACAGTTTATCTCGCGGAAAACGCCGATGGACGGGAGAATCCAGTTGTGCTGGGTCTCGTTCGCGCTACACATCCCGATGATGAAGATATTACCTTTTCCCTGTCGCCCGTTAGCCTCCGCTTTGCCATTGGGGAGACCTCAGGGGAATTGCGGTACGTCGGACCAGGCGAGGATTTTGAAGACGATCCGAATCAGTTGGCGGTAACTGTAGTCGCAACCGATGCACTTGGAGGCACAGCCCAAGCGACCATAACGGTTCAGATAGTGAATGTGAACGAACGTCCGGCGGCTGCGGACGACGCCCTGACCTTGGCTGAGGACCAGGTTGCACGAGCTGAAGTGCTGACTAACGATCACGATCCAGATGCCGGCGACCGCATTCATGTTGTCTCTGTGGGATCGGCCGAGCAGGGACAAACCAGCCTCGTGGACAACGGGGCAGCCGTGCGATATGTGCCGGACCCTAACTTCCATGGCCCGGACCTATTCATTTACGTGGTATCCGACATGGACGGCCTTACGGATACCGCAACTGTCCGGGTCACCGTTACACCTGTCAATGATAGACCCAGCGCATCCGACGATCGGGCCTCTACGATGGAGGACCTGGAAGTTAAGATTCCCGTACTCGGCAATGATACGGACCTTGATGGCGATTCGCTACATGTCCAAAGCGTCTCCCGCCCCGCACACGGCGTGGCCGAAACGGCACTGGATCGAATGAGCATCTCCTATGCCCCAGATGCCAATTATTTCGGGACGGACGCCTTTACCTATGTTATTGCCGATGCGGGAGGCCTGGCCGATACCGCGATTGTACGGGTTACCGTTACCGCTGTCAATGATGTGCCCCTTGCGTCCGACGATCAAGCCTCCACAAAGGAGGATGTGGAGGTTGAGGTTCCAGTACTCAGCAATGACACGGACCTCGATGGAGATCCGCTACGAGTACAGAGCACCTCGGCCGCCGAACACGGTACGCTCGAAATCTCTCTGGACGGTACCACGGTGTCCTATACACCGGATTTGGATTACAATGGCCCGGATGCCTTTATCTACGTAATCACCGATGCGGGCGGCCTAACAGATACCGCACAGGTACGGGTGACCGTAACACCGGTCAATGACGCGCCTGTCGCGTCCGACGATGAGGCTGCCACGAGCGAGGACGAGGCCGTTGAGATTCACGTGCTGAACAACGACACGGATATAGATGAAGACGCGTTGCGCATCCAAAGTGTCTCCGCGGCCGGACATGGTACGGCTGAAATCACGTCCGACCGACTTAGCGTTACTTATGCCCCGGAGCCGAATTACCACGGCGAGGACCAGTTTACCTACGTCGTCGCCGATGTGGGAGGGCTGACAGATACGGCTACAGTCAGCGTAAGGGTTTCTTCGGTTAACGACCCGCCTGTTGCCTCCGATGATGCGGCCGTTACCTTGGAGGACGAATCCATTGAGATTCCGGTGCTTGGCAACGACACCGACTTGGATGGCGATATGCTGCGAGTGCAAAGCGTCTCTCCCGCCGAGCACGGTATGCCCGAGATCTCGTCGGGCGGAACCATGGTGTCCTATACTCCTGATATGGATTATAATGGCCCGGATATGTTCACATACGTCGTCGCCGACGCAGAGGGCCTTACCGATACCGCAATGGTCGCAGTGACCGTAACGCCGGTCAATGATGGCCCTGCGGCGGTTGGTTCAATTCCGGATCAGATGCTGCACGAGGGTGGCAGCGAGATAATGATAGATGTCACGCCCTACTTTACCGATACCGATGGCGACCCACTGACTTTCAGCGCAGAAAGCTCAGACCCGAGCATTGCAACCGCCGCAATTAGCGGCGTGGAACTCGTACTTGCCCCGGTAGCCTTCGGCGAGGCCGCGGTTACCGTCACGGCCACGGATCGCGGCGGTCTTACCGCGACCCAGCGCGTGTCAGTCGGCGTCAGCGATCAACCGGTTCGGTCGGTATTGGGCGACGCGTTCGCCGCATTGGCGCGCTCGCATCTCGCTAGTGTCCGCATGACCCTTGAACGACGCGTGTCAAACAACGCGCCCTCCGGGCAGACCGGCGCGAACCTGCTATCAGGCTTGCGCTTGGGAGGCAGACCCGTTGCGCTTCCGAACTCGCGTACGCTTCGGGCCATGGCGCAAAGAATTGCCTTTGGGTGGTTGCCCACCTATCCACAGATGGGTAACCGATCCGTTGACCGCGAACATGCGTCAGGCATGACGCCGGGCATGGCGCCTATAACCAAAGCTTCCCCGCAAACCCATGCGCCCGCGGTTTTTCGAAATCCCCTGCATCTTGCAGTGCCTGGGGCGGGTATGTCCGATATGGATTTTACGTTCACTTGGAATGGGCCGCGTGCTGATTCACTGCGTCGCGGTGTCACGTGGTCGGCGTGGGGCCAAAGTGACCTTCAACGCTACGGTGGCGCTGCTGCAGAATACGGGACGATAGCGGGCGACTACAAGGGCAATCTGAATACCTGGTATTTGGGGGTCGACGCGCAGCTTTCTGATTGGCTCTTTGGCATCGCCATGGGACGCAGCCAGGGAGAGGGCGATTGGACGGCCGGAACAGCCTCCGGGCAACTGACTACTACCATAACGTCGATGTATCCATATTTGCGCTGGTCACGCGGCCCTACCAATATCTGGGCCACTGCAGGCATGGGACGCGGCGAGGCCCGCAATGAAAGGGCTACCGGCCGCATCGGCACCAGTCCGTTAAGGATTGCACTGGGGTTGCTGGACTACCGCAGACAATTGGGGCCGACCGACGGCCCCGTTGCGTTTGGGATTCGGGCTGACGCGGGCTGGACAAGTTTGTCAACGGTCGAAGGATCGGAAACCATTAATGATATACAGGCTCGCGTTCATCAGGCTCGTCTGGGTCT
This sequence comes from Bacteroidota bacterium, assembly GCA_028875125.1. Taxonomy (GTDB): domain Bacteria; phylum Bacteroidota; class Rhodothermia; order Rhodothermales; family Bin80; genus Bin80. The sequence continues at coordinate 7,332 of JAPPGC010000002.1, forward strand.
GGATGTCCGCGGAAAAGTGAGTCTCGGTCGGGCGGGATTAGCTCCCTTCGGCGCCGTGCATGCGCGACATGATGGAGGTGATGGGCAAACCGGTCGCGGCATTGAAGTCTCCGGTGGCCTTCAGACGCGATTCAGACTCATTGGCCTCGGCTTGCAAGGACGATGGCTTGCGTTCCATTCCGCCGCCGATTTCGAGGAGAGTGGCTTTGGCCTGACCCTCACGGTCGGAGGTCAGAATGAAGAAGGGTTTTCACTGACTGCGGCACCTCACTGGGGCGGCCATACCCGCGCCGGCGTCGCTCTATGGCAGGATCGCGTACCCGGCATGACACATGGCCCGAAGATTCGCCCACAGGGCTGGACGCTGGACATAAACGGCGCCTATCGCCGGCGGCTTGGAAACCGCATATTGGAGTTTTCTGCCGCGCACGAACATTCATTGGGCGGCCCCAATCTGCAAGTGACCGGACTCATTAGCCTTTGAACTGTGGTTCCCAAAAGCCTGAGTCCATTTATCACTGGGTATAATATAGATAGGGTTACACTCATCAGGCAGAAACGAATGCATCAATTAACGGGTCTCTAGAGTTGGAAACCCGAACGACCCTAGCCGTGCAGTTGTCCCAATTGTAGATCAAAATATGTGTGGCCGCATTCGGGCCCACGTGATCCAGATCCCACAGGACATACAATTAAACTCGCCCAGAGCCTGCTATTAACTGCCGATATGCAACCACACCAGTTCGGCGCTGACTGGTATGCGCTGCCTTTACCTTAGACCACCTTGCGAGAATTCTGGAATATCAACTGATGAAATTATACTAACAGTTCCCGCTTTAATCTTCCTCGGCTAGCCTTCCGTTTCACATCCATACCAAGGAAAGACTTTAGATGTAGAAACGAATGAATCGATCGAAGCCTGCACAGATCTGCTCCTGATTGATTGATCAGGATAACAGGAGCTAATGTAACTCACTTGGTCAGAGCACGCCTGCTGATAAATCTGCATAATAGCGCCTAAACAAATCCTCAACTGGTCTTCGACAAGATGGCTTGTCAGAGTCGCACTCTAACATTGAATCCTCCTCAACCGCGCACGCCCGCCCATGCGTATCTCATGATCGCATCCTGCTCCTGACCCAGCGTAGCCCGCGTATCCACGACCAACCGAGCTTGCTTATGCAATGCAGGCCAGTCATAACTGGTATGATCCGTGGCAATTAACACGCAATCTGCTTCAGCCAATGCGGCGTCCAGATCAGCGACCGATACCATCTCCAGTTCATCAAGTTTGAAAACCGGTACATATGGATCATGGTAGTTGATTTTTGCCCCCTTATCCCTAAGAAGCGTGAGGATATCCAGAGCGGGGGACTCACGTAAATCGCCGACATCCCTTTTGTATGCAACACCTACGACCAGAATATTGCTGCCTCGCAGTGGCTTTCCTTCTTCGTTAAGTACATCCTGCACACAGCCTACCCAATACTTGGGCATAGCTGTATTTATCTCGGTTGCCAACTCAATAAAGCGAGCGGTGTACCCCAAGGTGCGCAACTTCCAGGACAGGTACTGTGGATCAACGGGTATGCAATGCCCCCCAAGCCCCGGGCCAGGCAGGAACTTCATAAAACCAAACGGCTTGGTCCCCGCTGCCTCAACCACCTCCCAGGCATTCAAGCCCAGCTTATCACAGATCAGGAGTACTTCGTTTGCCAACCCGATGTTTACTGCTCGAAATGTGTTCTCCACTAACTTGGTAAGCTCTGCCGCCTCAGTACTTGATACCGGGACAACGGACTCAATGACGGACTCGTAAAGCATCCTGCCCACCCGAAGGCACTCCGGCGTCACTCCACCCATCACCTTTGGCGTATTCTTTGTAGTCCAGTCCTTGCGCCCGGGATCAACGCGTTCGGGCGAAAAACACAGGAAAAAGTCCTGCCCCACTTCCAGATTCTCTGCCTCCCGATGAAAACGCGGCAAAATTACCTCGGTAGTCGTGCCTGGATATGTAGTGCTCTCCAGTACGACAATCATGCCAGGATGCAAATGCTCAGCAATCGCATCTGCAGCACTCAAAATGTGAGAAATATCCGGTGCTCCCGTCTTACGCAACGGAGTTGGAACACAAATACTTACGGCATCGCAAGTATCCAGGGCATCAAACTGGCTCGTCGCACGAAGGAACCCCTGATCTACGAGCGACCTCAACCGTTCGCTGGCCATGTCCTCTATGTAGGATATGCCCCGATTGACCAATCTTACCTTTTTCTCGTCAACGTCAATTCCAACAACCCTGAACCCCACCTCGGAAAACGCTGTTGCAAGCGGCAGTCCTACATATCCCAGACCTATCACGGCAATAGTTAGGTCACGTGACTCTATACGCTCTTTCAGCGCATCAAATGCAGATGTCTTCATGCTATTATTCTACAGAAAACCTAAAACTCTTAGCTTTTTAACTATTAGCTGCGTGCTCTCTTCCACGGTTTCTTCGTCGGTGCGGCAGACAACCTCTGAATTATCGGGTACTTCATAGGGATCGTCAATACCGGTGAAACCCTTAATGATTCCTGCGCGAGCCTTTGCATACAACCCTTTAACATCTCTACGCTCACATACCTCCAGCGAAGCATTAACGAATACCTGGATGTAACCTCCTTCACGCTCTATGCGCCTCCGATTTATGGCACGATCCTCTTCATACGGGGCAATCGGCGCACAGATCACTACCCCACGATGCCTAACAATTTCTGAGGCGACATAGCCAATGCGTTGGACATTCGTAGATCGATCTTCTCGCGAGAAACCCAATCCCTTACTCAGATTAGTCCTGACCACGTCTCCATCCAATAGAGTGACCGGACATGACAATAGTTCCAGGAGTCGGGCCTGAAGCGCATTTGCAATCGTGGATTTTCCTGAACCGGATAACCCCGTCAAGAACACAGCAAAACCCTGTAGTCCCCGTGGAGGATAGGTCTTTCGCAGTTCCTCAATCACACCCTTGTAAGAGAACCATTCGGGAATCTCCTCCCCATTCGAAAGCATACCCCGCAACTGAGTTCCTGAAATATTCAGGGTTTCCTCTCCCTCAACCACTTCGTCTATCGGCTTGTACACATCTGATTCCGGCGCATAAACCATTAACCGGAAGGGCACCAGGTCTATTTCCACTTCTTTCGCGTAGTCCCTGACCAGATCCTGAGCATCATACGGACCATAGAACGGTGTTCCATCCTTCATTGTGCCTGGACCGGCATGATCACGCCCTATGATAAGATGCGTACAGCCATAATTCTTGCGAATGATTGCATGCCAGAGTGCTTCTCGCGGTCCACCCATCCGCATCGCAAGTGGCAACAGGCTTATTAAAGCCTGACCTTCGGGATAATAGTTTAGTAGCTTTTTATAGCTGCGCACACGCGTGTAGTGATCTATATCCCCCGACTTCGTCATCCCCACCACTGGATGGATCAGCAGTTTCCCTCCTATCTCCTGAGAGGCCCGATCAGTCAGCTCTTTGTGCGCACGATGCATTGGATTGCGCGTCTGGAAAGCCACGACACGCGAACTTCCCTGACTCCGAATTATTTCACGCAGTTGCCTAGGCGTATGCCGAAGATTAGGGAAGTCGTAGTGAGGAGGCAATTGAACCCCTTCCAAATTGCCGCCCAGGTAATACATACCTGCCCGGTTGAAGAGATATTCCACGGCCGGGTGTTCTTCGCTGACCGTTTTGAAAACCTCCCTTGCCTCTAACTGCTTGTCCGGCTTCCAGAGATCTCCGACATGAAGGATCGCCAGGAGTAACCCGGTGACATCACGAAGTGCTATTCGACGATGCCCCTTGATTCGCTTCACATCCTCCTCAGTAATGTCAAGTGTGATTGGTATGGGCCACAGGGTACCACACGAAAGGCGCATGTCCCGCAATACACCTTCGTAATCCTCCTGGTTCAGGAAACCCCTGAGCGGGGAAAATCCACCGCTGAGCAACAACTCCAAATCGCATAATTGCCGATCTGAAAGGACTATTGAGGGAAGATTGACCGAAATGCTTTTGAGAATCTCCCGGCGCTCTTGATCCACAAGAGACTCCGCCAATGAGCCTCCATGAGGCTCAATCAAAGCTGCCATAGCGTTTCTACTGAGGGAAATAGTGATAGGAGAAAGTTGACACCTAAAATCAGGCGAACGACGTTGCACCAACAAGGCACATATCTGTTCACATGACTTCTACAACCACCTTAAGGAGATGATAGTTGTGGAGACCAGCATTACCAATAGACTAACCGGCAGCCCAACACGTAAGTAATCCCGAACCCTGTAATTCCCCGCAGCCATGACCATCAGGTTTGTCTGATAGCCCACGGGGGTCATAAAGCTGGCGGCCGCGGCTACTGCCACGGTTAATATAAAGGCCTTGGGCTCCGCATCAAGTGTTGAGGCCATGGAAAGTGCAACCGGCAACATCAGTACGGCGGCCGCTTTGTTTGCAATCAACTCCGTAAGTACGTTGGTACATGCATACAGTACAAGCAAGGCCAAAATCGGGTTGATCCCGCCAATTTCCGTCAGGACCCGGGCAAGGTTCTCTGCGACACCGGTCTTTCCTACGGCAACCCCAAGACCAAGTGCGGACGCTATAAGTAGCAGTACCTGCAAATCCAGCGCGTTTCGGGCAGTCGCAACCGTTATACAGCGTGTCACTACCATGGCAAGTGCTGCTGTAAATGCCGCTGTTGGTAACGGCACCCTTCCAGTACTGATAGCCAAAACCATGGCCGCTAGGATGCTCACTGACGTTACTATCCGTGCTCCCGAAAATTTTCGACGAGACACCCCGCGCGGCACGACATAGAAGAATTCCAAGTGACTTGCATGCCAACGCTCCTCAAAACCCGCTACGGCGCCAACCAACAACAGGTCACCAGCCTTTAAGGTTGTATCTCTCATACCCGCACCTTCAAGCACCCCTGACTTGTGCTGCACTGCCAGTACAACCGCACCATATTTTGCAAGAAAATCTACTTCGGCAAGGGATTTGCCGATCAAATAGGAAGTCTCACTTATCACGGCCTCGTACATTGGCAGAAGATTGCCGAGTCGTTGTTCGGAAATAGCCCTCCCCGGACCAAATCCTGGTCTATTCAGTAGGTCCTCCAGAACCGAGAGACTGCCGCTAAAACAGAGCACATCATCCTGATCCAGAATTATTTGCGGATCAAAAGCCATTACGTGCTTACCCCGCCTTATCTGAACAATTACAGCAGATTCGTCTCCAACATCCAATCCGGCCTGTTTCAAGGTTTGACCAATGATAGGGCTGCGTCTGGTTACGCGAACTTCAAATAAACACTTTTCCAGACGGGAACGGGTAAACGGTGGCTCGCTGGCACGATCTGGTAATAGTCGCCAGCCGAAAAAAGCCATAAATATCAATACGATCACAGCCGCTGGCAGCCCGATCATGGTGAAATCGAAAAGAGCCAGCGTATGTCCTGAATCCTGTGCCAGTCCAGAAACCACCACATTGGTGGAAGAGCCTATCAGCGTTATCATGCCGCCAGCGATTGCAGCATACGATAACGGGATGAGTAATTTAGATGGAGAAAGCCTAGATCTATAAGCCCACCGCTGCACAGGTTGTATCCATATTGCAACCACGGGAGTATTGTTCATAAATGCCGAGACCAGCGCAGTCGGTATCATGAGACGAAACAGAGCCGATGGCAGGTTAGATACCCTTCTCAGTAACTGCCGCTCAAAGCGACGCAGTAATCCGCTTTCCTCTATTCCCGCGGCCACGACGAAAAGTGACCCAAGTGCAATCACCGCCCCGTTAGAGAATCCCGCAAATGCCTCCGATGGAGTGATCACGCCTGCAACCAGGAGCAATCCCAATGCAGCGAGAAAAATAAGGTCCGGCCTAGCAAGATCCCGAACAAGTGCCACAGCGATCGAGACGATCACAGCAATAGTCAGATACGCCTGCCAATCCATCGCCGTCTATGGTTACTCAGTCGAAAAAACTCACGCTCTTCCAGCAGGAGACAATCTTGGACGACCTATGCAGTGATAATCAAATCCTCGCTCTGCCATCCTGCGGGCGATGTATAAATTACGCCCGTCGAAGATAAGTGGTTGCCGCATTAGCCCCTTGATTCTCTCGAAATCAGGCCGCCTGAATTCCGGCCACTCCGTGCAAATGAGTAACATATCTACGCCCTCCAAAGCGGCATAAGCACTCTTGGCGTAAGTCACTGCATCACCCAGGATTGTCCTGGAGGTTGCCATAGCCTCCGGGTCAAATGCAGTAATGCGAACACCCTCCGCCAAAAGTCCGCGAACAACTACATGGGCGGGCGATTCGCGAACATCATCCGTATTGGCCTTGAAAGCAAGTCCCCAAACTGCCGCGTGTTTTCCCCGCAGACCTTCGCCAAGGTATGCCCGCACACGATCGACCAGTAAAATCCGCTGGCTTTCGTTCACCTCAAGTACTGCCTGAAGCATCTTGAAATCATAGTCATTGCTATTCGCGGTCCGCAGGAGTGCCCGTATATCCTTTGGGAAACAACTGCCACCAAAACCTATCCCTGCATACAGAAAATGCCTGCCGATACGGCGATCGCTGCCGATCCCTATGCGCACCTTATCCACATCTGCCCCCACGCGATCACACAAATTGGCCACCTCGTTCATGAAACTGATACGTGATGCCAAAAAGGCGTTTGCCGCGTACTTGGTCACCTCGGCTGAGCGCTCATCCATGACAATGATGGGGTTACCCTGTCGGACGAATGGCTCATAGAGGCGCCGCATGATGTTTCCCGCACGGTCACTCGAAGTCCCTAAAATGACTCTTTCCGGCTTCATAAAATCGTCAACGGCAGCGCCCTCCCTGAGAAATTCCGGATTGGAAACTACGTCAAAATCCTCCTCCTGTCTGGCCCCCTGCGCAACCAGCACCTCACTGACCTTTGCAGCAGTCCCCACAGGAACGGTACTCTTGTTAACTATTATCCTGTACTTGGCATTTTCCTTGAGCCATGTGCCGATCGCGTGTGCGACCTGGAGTACATAGGACAAATCCGCATCCCCTTCCGCATCAGGCGGTGTTGGCAATGCCAGAAATATGATCTCGGCATTTTCCAGAGCTTCGTTGAGCGAGGTGGTGAAGGTCAGGCGCTCTTCGCGCAGATTACGGTGCAGCAGACTTCCAAGGTCCGGTTCGTAGATTGGCATTTCTCCTCTGCGCAGACTGGCAATCTTGACCTCGTCGACATCTACGCACCAGACATCATTGCCCATTTCAGCAAAGCAAACGCCCGACACCAAACCAACGTAACCTGTTCCAACTATCCCAATCTTCATGAATAAGCACTCCTGAGGTAACAATGGCTACTTGTACGCGAAGTGATTACTATTGGGTCATCCCATGCAGCAACAACTCTTTGCAGAAATCTGTCTTATTTAATGGAACCGTGACTTAACTGCTTGTATACAGTAGAATTGTTTCAGCTAACAATCGGTTAATATCTTCTGGTTTAACCAACACAGATATGGTATACAGCGTTATCATGGCGGGGGGGATCGGCAGTCGATTTTGGCCGCGGAGCAGAGAGGCCCATCCCAAACAGTTCATTAATGTCCTAGGAGAGGGAACCCTGCTCCAGAAAACAGTGAATCGTGTTGCCCCGATCACGCCTCCTGAAAGAACCTTGGTCGTGACTCACGAGCGCTATACAGACCTTACGCGCAAGCAGTTACCTGCAATCCCCGAGGACTGTATTCTTGGCGAACCTATAAGCCGCAATACTGCTCCGTGCATTGCTTACGCAGCCATTAAGCTGCATGCGATTGACCCCGATGCAATCATGATTGTGTTGCCGGCTGATCACTTGATAAAAGATGAGGCGCGCTTTATTGAGATACTGCAAAAGGCTATCGCTGCAGCTGAGCAGCCCAATGCGCTGGTTACGATAGGTATCCAACCTTCCTACCCTGCCACCGGCTACGGGTATATCCAGTATGACACCTCCGGCAACGAAAGTGCCGACACCCACAGGGTGCGAACCTTTGCTGAAAAACCTAACGAAGCAACTGCAGAAAGATTTCTGGATTCAGGTGATTTTCTCTGGAACAGTGGGATTTTTGTCTGGCGTGCAGACTCACTCCTGTCAAATATGCAGACCCACCTGAGGAGCACTTGGACCGCCTTCAATATAGCAGCGCAACACATCGGGACCGAGCAGGAAATCGCAGCCATCCGTAGAGCATACCTCAAGAGTACGCGTATCTCCATTGACTTTGGCGTCATGGAACGGGCCAGCAACGTTTACGTGGTTCCCGGAAATTTTGGGTGGAGCGACATTGGCGACTGGCGGGCGGTCTACGATCTGAGTGATAAAAACCGGCACGGTAATGTGCTCCGGGGGAATGTTATTGTGCATGATACTAGTCGCTCGCTTGTGCATGCCGGCAAACGCCTGGTTGCCGTTGTAGGCGTCCATGATGTGGTGATCGTAGATACCGACGATGCACTGCTTGTCTGCCACAATGGCAGCACACAGCAGGTCAAGAACGTAGTTGACTACCTGCATGCGCACCAACACAAGGATTTCGTTTAACCCCACGAAGCCCGTGCACGCCCAACAATATTCCCAGTCCTCATTTACAGCCAACACACAACAAGGCCGTGCGTACAACTGCGCTCGCTGTTGGGGGCCGTTCAAAATGAATTTTAGCGCGCCCTAACCTCATACCAGTCATCACTGATTCAATGCGGCCTGCCATTTTCGCAATTGTCCTACTCCTGCATGTTCCTCTCGCCCGCTCCCAGAATACCCCCATCAGCATCACGCTGAACGAGGCTGTCGAGATTGCCCTGCTAAACAATTATGCCCTCCAAGCCAGCAAACTTGTCGAGGAGGATAACAGGTTGCTAATTCTTGGCTCAGTGGGCGTAGCCTTCCCAACGATAGAGGGAACGAGCTCGTATACGCGAAACGTGAAAGACGCCAATCCTTTTGCCGGTAGCGCTGCCGGAGACTTCTTCTCCGGGTTCGCCTTCATTGATTGGCTGGGTTTCAATGAGTCCGCGCGAACAGATGGAAATAATGCTACACACCCAATTACGTTTGCTGAATTTGCCGATCGACAGCGAAGGGGACTGGCGGCTGCGGGAATCACACCCACCGAGCCCAGCGATAACCCGTTCTCGGTTGCTAATCAGTACCTGAACTCGGTTTCGATCACGCAGACGATTGTGGATGTGGCGAATTGGGTCAGAATCGTGCACCCCGATGGATTCCGTACTGCACTTGAGCAAATCAGTAAGGCGGCCGAACGACAGGAGCAGGTCATAATTGGTCAGGTTCGCGAGGCATTTTATGGTGCATTGCTCGCCGAGGAAGAAGTGCGCGTTGCAGCGCAGAGTGTGACAAGGATTCGCGCCTCCCGAGATGAAACAGCAGTCCGTGTAAGCAGGGGGGGCCTGCCCAAAATTCAACGGCTCAGCATGGACGTAGAACTTACCAATCAGGAAACAGCATTGGTCCGTGCAGAAAACCAGGCCGACAATGCCGTTGACCAACTCAAATACATGCTTGGACTGCCCATGGAGCAGGATATTGTCATTAATGGAACATTGACGATTGATGAGATTTCGCCATACCTCTCCGTTGTAGCTACGGATGCATTCCAGCGTGCTATGCGCGGACGACCGGATATTGAAGAGGCCAGACTAGCCTATACCTTTGCTCTAAACGAGGTCCGAGCAACCAAACTAACCCGGTTCCCGACATTGAATGCCTTTGCCAATTTGAGCTATACGGGTCGGGTCCCGGACACTCGAACTTTTACGGTCACGGATCCCACGAATCCATTCAGGTTTTCGCAGGGCAGTAACAGCTACTTCAGCGAAGCGTATTGGCAGTCTGCAGTCAATGTCGGATTCAGCCTCCAGTGGACCATCTTTGACGGGTTGCAAAACAGACGTGCAGTCCAGCGTGCGCAGGTCACTGCCCGCCAGGCGGGATTGGCACTTGATCAGGCCACAGCTGCAATGAGATTGGAAATTGAATCCGCTCTTCGTGAACTGACTACTGCCTATCACCAGATCACCAGCCAGGAGACAAACGTCGCGAATGCCGAACTCAACTATGAGTATACCCTGTCGAGATCCAATGAGGGTGTGGCTAACCTCCTGGAAGTGAGATCCGCATCCGAGCAACTGGATACCAGTAAGCTGAACTATCTGCGTGCCGTACACAGCTTCTTGATTGCGCAAAGTAACCTGGAGGTCGCTCTTGGCGTACCGATCACGAAACAGACTGATCTCAGGCTGGCCTCGGCTGGTAAGTAACAAAAATCATCCTATGAGAACTCCACTAATCCTACTGCTTTGTTGCGGCTTCTTGTCTGCATGTACAGATCCTGGAAATAGCCCAGCCGCCGAAACTGAACCTCCCCCGATGGAGGCCAAGCATGTTGAGACGCTCGAAGTACTTCCCATTTTATTTGATGATTTTATCGACCTCACCGGGACTATTGAAGCAAATCATGATGTAATCGTTTCGGCGCGCACGGCCGGTACGCTCGAAATGATAGCGCCCCTGGGGCAAACTGTCCGCGCCGAACAAACGGTCGCGCGCGTTGACGATGAACTCCTAGAAACTGCGTATCGTCAAGCTGAAGCACAGGTTAGCAATGCCCGGGCTGCACTTAGAATTGCACAGGACAGCTACGATAGGCAACAACCACTATTTGCAGATTCAATCATCAGTGCCCTGGAGTTCACTCGTCTAGAAACAACGCTCGATCAGGCAAAGTCATCACTGTCTATGGCTGAAGCCGTTTATGATCAGGCCGCGCGCCAACTGGCTAATACTATTCTCCCTGCACCAATCACTGCCACAGTTGAGGAGCGCTACGTTGAACCCGGTGAGCAGGTTGTAGGCGGCACCCAGTTGCTCCGACTGGTAGATTCACGCAGCGTTCAAGTCGTAGCGGGCATTTCAGAGAGATATGCCGGCGAGATCGAAATCGGAACGCTGGCAAGAATCAGCCCTCGCAGCGCCGGAGCCTCCGCACGTACCGGACGTGTCAGTTTTGCTGGCAGTGTTATTGATCCCGCCAGCCGCTCATTTGAGATAAAAATTGCCGTTGATAATTCAGACGGCAAATTGAAACCCGAAATGATCGTGCAATTGGCAATCGTCAGGCTCACCATTGAGGATGCGCTGGTGATCCCTGGCAACGCCATCACCCGCAACGAAACAGGATTAGCCATTTTTGTCGTTGAAGAACGTGAAGGGGGTAGCTTCGCCCGACGACGTAACGTAGCCATCGGTCCTGAATATGCCAACCGGGTCGTAGTTACGAGCGGACTATCCGCCGGCGAAACAGTGGTCATCCGCGGACAATCAACCCTCGGAGATGGCGATCGCATAATCACAGACCAACACTACGAGGCCCTGGATGATTTTGGGGTTCCTATCCTGAATGCACACCCGGATTCCACCACAGACCTTTGATCGACTATCATGAAAATCACTGAGATTGCGATCAAGTACCGCCCGAGTGTTGCAATTTTGACCTTGATGCTCACGGTGGGAGGGCTGGTCAGCTACTTGACGATTTCGAAGGAAGCCTTCCCTTCTATCGAGATACCAACCATTATTATCACCTCCATTTATCCGGGGGCCAGCCCCAGCGACATCGAGTCCCTGATCACCCGGATCGTGGAAGAGGAAGTCCAGTCCGTATCCGGAATCAAGGAAATTCGATCCTCCTCCGTACAGGGAGTTTCTACGATCATCGTGGAATTCAATCCTGATGTGTCACTTGATCTCGCCTACCAACGAGTTCGAGATAAAGTACAACTCGCGAAGCCTCGTCTGCCCGGTGATATTGAAGAACCCGTCGTCAGTGAGTTCGATGTTGAAGATATCCCGATCATGAGTATCAATCTGAGTGGAGCGTTTACTCTTACCGAACTCAAAGAGGTTGCGGAAGATCTGGCAGACGAAATTGAAAAGAGCCCCGATGTCCTGGAAGTGCAGGTCATTGGTGCGCTCGAGCGAGAGGTTCAGGTGAATGTAGATATCCGTGCACTGCAGGGATATGGGCTCACGTTCACCGATCTTATTGAGACTATCAACGCTGAGAATTCCAATACACCGGGAGGAACGATCAGAGTTGACCGCCAAAACTATATCCTGCGAATTGACGGAGAATTCCGGGAAATTGAGCGGGAGATTGAAGATCTGGTGATCGAAAGTCCAGGCGGATTTCCCGTGTACGTAGGCGATGTGGCTGTGGTCGACTTCGGCTTCAAGGAACGATCCACTTACGCTAGACTGCAGCTCATGCAGGAGGAACGTGGAAACCGCCTGGTCAGACTGTCTGAATCAGGGATGTACCCCGTAATTACGCTTAATGTTAAGAAGCGCAGCGGAGCAAACATACTTGACACGGCTGACGACATTCAAGCTGTCCTTGATGAGTTTCCCCTCCCTCGCGGAGCGCGGATTCTGATTACCGGCGACCAAAGTGAACAGGTCGGACAACTCGTAAAGGATCTTGAGAATAACATTATCAGCGGACTGATCTTTGTGGTTCTGGTGTTGTTGTTCTTCTTGGGCGTCCGCACAGCGACACTGGTGGGGATCGCTATCCCGCTCTCCATGTTCCTCTCCTTCCTCACGCTTCAGATACTGGGACAGGAGTTAAACTTCGTGATCCTCTTCTCGCTGATCATTGCACTTGGCATGCTGGTTGATAATGCCGTGGTGATTGTTGAAAACATTTATCGGTACAAGGAACTGGGTTACTCCAGATTTGAGGCCGCCAAACGTGGAACCTCAGAAGTAGGCTCTGCCGTCGTGGCATCAACTGCAACCACCGTAGCAGTATTCATTCCAATGATGTTCTGGCCCGGCATCACAGGGGAGTTTATGGGATACCTCCCTATGACGCTCATCATTACGCTCACCTGCTCGCTTTTTGTTGCTATAATCATCAACCCTGTCATAACAGGGTACTTCGTTCGCTTGGACAGCGACCCGAAAAAACATTTTTCTGCCGTCCTGCGGATTGGATTGTTTGTGTTTTTCGCCGGTATCGCGCTGATCATCGGACTTACCAACTGGCAAACACTGGCGGTACTCTCGCTTGCGATACCCGTGCTCATGGTGCTGCACCGCTTGTGCTTTAACCCCATCGCCAAGGGCTTCGTCGCCAACGGCATGCCTAAGCTCATCATCTGGTACCGTAAGTTTCTGGACGCACAACTGCAGCGTGACTATGAGGTCCGATCTCCAGCCTTTGCACGCAAACGACTTTGGTCAGCTGTGGCGCTGACTTATCTTGCGGGATTAATTACTGCTGTAGCCTCCATACTTATGGCTACTCCAGAAGGGCCCTCACCATTGTTCGGAGCCGCGGTTTTCTTTGGACTGGCAGCCGTCACGCTTTCCATTATCGCGGTCTTCCGCACCCCGAATCCATATCTGCGGAATTCCTTCTGCCTTGCCTGTTTAGCTCTGGGCTTCGTCCTTTTAGTTCTGGGCGGACTAGTCGTGTCATTCGCCAATGCTGCTGCCGGAACTGTCCTTCTTTATCCTGCGGGCCTGTTGATGGTGGTGGGACTCGTGATGGTTATCCTGCATTGCTGCGAGATCATCTATCTAGGTGGAATCCAAAGTATCAAGGCAGGTGGTTTCTTTGCTCTACTGTCTTCGACTATTCTGGGCTTAATGTCGCTTATTCGCGGGGCAGAATTTCAGACGATCCTGATCATGCTCTGTCTGCCCGCAATCGTCATGATGATCGGGGCAATGGGATTCTTCTTGAACGGGAAGCTGCTGAGGCATCGAACCCGAATCCTGTTAACAGACAACCGTTCACGACTTCTCGTTGGGGTAACGGGTGGTTTCGTGGCCATTATTGGGCTATTTGCAGCCGCTCCGACCGGCGTGGAGTTCTTCCCCGACACGGACCCCACCTTCATTACCGTTGATATGGAACTGCCGTTGGGAACGCACCTGGATGAAACGAACAATGTTGCCAATGTTACGCAGTCGAGGGTTGAGGAGCTTCTGAACAGAAACAACAATGACCGGGACAACATCAAAAACATGCTTGTGAATGTTGGAACCGGCAGCGGAGGAGATGGCCTTACAGGAGGCGGCCCCGGTAGCCCAGAAAGGGCCTTGCTTACGCTGAACGTGGTTGATTATGGGGACCGACCTGAGTCGAGTCGCAACACGCTGCAGCGGTTGCGCGAGTCATTGCGGGGAATTCCAGGAGTGACCTTCGAAATCAATAAAGACAACGCGGGTCCGCCAGTGGGTAAGCCCGTCAACATTGAAATCACCGGGCAAGATTTTACTGAAATAACACGCATTACCGAAGAAGTCACGGCCTCTTTGAGACAGGCGGCTGCAAACCGTACGATCCCGGATCTCGTGGATCTCAATAACAACCTCAACACCGGCCGCCCAGAGGTCCGTATTCTGATTGATCGGGAAAGAGCCGCTCGCTTAGGGCTTGATACACGAAAAATCAGCAACGTAGTACGTTCAGCCGTTCAAGGCAGCGAAGCTACCAAATATCGCTTTGGAGAGGACGAATACGATGTTACTGTGCGCCTGGGTGAGGAGCAACGTGCAAGCCTGGAAGCGCTCAATCAACTGACTGTTCTGCATGAAGGAGCCCAGATCCCCTTGTCCTCTATTGCAGATTTTGAAACTGCCAGCGGCTACGGATCTATCACACGGCTTGATCTGAGCCGGGTTGCAACCATTACTGGCGATGTTGTTGCCGGCGCTAACGGAGCTGCTGTGTTACAGCAGGTCCAGGCACATTTAGAGGACTATCGAAACTCCTTGCCCCCGGGCTACCAGTTGACCTATACGGGCGAGAGCGAAGATCAGGCGGAGGCTTTTGGATTCCTTCAGACCGCAATGGCTATCGGGGTTGCCGCAATCACCCTGATCCTGATTGCTCAGTTTAACAGTGTTATAGTTCCCATCATTATCATGTTGGCGGTGGCCCTGGGGCTCATTGGCGTGCTCCTTGGCCTGATTCTAACTCGTACCCCCTTCGGTCTAATGACCTTTATCGGGGTCATCAGTCTGGCTGGAATTGTTGTGAACAATAACATTGTGCTGATTGATTATATCCGTCAGTTGCGTGACCGCGGGCTGAGTAAAATGGAGGCGATCATAGATGGTGGCGCTACGCGTCTGCGTCCCGTACTGTTGACCTTTTTGACTACGGTGATTGGACTCGTACCGCTTACATTCGGACTCAACGTCGATTTTGTCGGCCTATTCTCCGATCTGGCCCCCAATATTCAGTTTGGATCAGAAAACACACAATTCTGGGGACCCATGGGTACCGCGATCATCAGTGGGCTTACCTTTGCAACTTTCCTTACCCTGGTCATTGTACCAGTCATGTATTCCGCCTTCGACTCGCTGCTAATGCACCTTCGAGCCAGTAGAAGCGCCGCAATGTCCGAAACGTCCGAATGAGAAATCTAGCGGATTTCGCTGACGCGAATCTGCGAATATTTGAAAGGCCCCCACCTGAACCCGATACACACGACATATACCTGATTGGGATCTGTGGCACGGGCATGGGCGCCCTCGCTGGACTCCTCAAGGAGGCGGGGTACGCAGTACGCGGATCTGACAGCAATGTGTATCCGCCGATGAGTACCTTCCTGGAAAAACAAGGCATACCTTTACGGAAAGGGTACGCGAAGGAGAATCTCATCCCCACACCTGATCTGGTTATCACCGGCAATGCATGTACGCCAACGCATATTGAGGCAACAGTAGTACGGGAGCAGTCTCTGCCCCAGCTTTCTCTGCCGGAGGCTTTACGTCATTTTTTTCTGCTTGAGCGCCGGAGTTTGGTGGTTGCCGGGACGCATGGAAAAACAACAACAACAGGGCTCCTGATACACTTGCTGTACTCGGCAGGCCGTGACCCGGGATTTCTGGTTGGAGGCGTCCTTCAGGGACTCGAAAAAAGCTATTCCATAGGTACCGGATCGCAGTTTGTCATAGAGGGCGATGAGTACGACAGCGCATATTTTGACAAGCGGCCTAAATTTATGCACTACGCGCCGCAGGTCGCCATTGTAACCTCAATAGAGTTCGACCACGCAGACATTTACGCATCGTGGGACGAATATCAGGAAGCGTTCCTTGCCTTCGCGGACCTGCTACCTTCGGACGGATTGCTGGTCGTCTGTGGAGACGATCCTGCTGCAGCCCGACTTTCTAGTTCTGCCCCCGTACTCACATACGGGCTAAGCGACAAGCATGATGTGGTTGGACGTATTACTGAGGCGACGGAAGACGGCGTACAGTTCAACCTGATACACTGCGGGCGTGATCTGGGCACCATGTTCCTTCCAATGAATGGACATCATAATCTTCGCAATGCCCTTGCAGCGAGTGCTGTGGCACTGCATGAAGGACTAACGGTAGACGAGATTGCCTATGGTTTGTCATCCTTTCCTGGAGTCAAGCGGCGGCAGGAGGTCCTGAGAGAACCCGGAGGTATTCTGGTTGTGGATGATTTTGCACATCATCCAACTGCTGTACGTGCAACGATTCAAGCAGCAGGAGAACGCTGGCCCAGTCGCCGGATCCTGGCAGTCTTTGAGCCGCGTTCCAATTCCAGTCGAAGGAAAATTTTTGAAATTCCATATGGCGAAGCATTCAAGGGCGCTGAAGTGGCTTACCTCTGTTCGCCTCCCTTTAGACACAATGATGCTCCTGAACAATTCATGAATATTGATGTAGTTCTTGATCATATCCGCAGATCCGGTACTGAAGCGTACGCTTTCGCATCCGTACGCCAGTTGCTGGAGCCTCTGGTTCAGGAGGCTCGACCCGATGATGTTATTCTTATCATGAGTAACGGAGGCTTCGGCGGTCTACACCAGGATTTACTGGAGTATCTTTCAACAAGCTGTGGCAACTAGCTGCATATGTCAGGCATTATTGGACATCTATTGATTCTGACAGCTTTTGTCAGTTGCATCCTGTCGGTATTCGCATTCTACCGGGCTGCAGAATACGAGCACGATGGTGTAGACTTCTTTCGCGTGGGCAAACTGCTCTGGGGAGTGATGACCGTCTGTCTTTTCAGTGCTTGGCTCCTGCTTATCGTTCTAATAGCGACCCATCAGTTCCAGTACAACTACGTTTGGGCTCATTCATCTCTGGACTTGCCCTTTCATTTTTTGTTCTCCGCCAGTTGGGAGGGGCAGGAAGGATCCTTCCTGCTTTGGATTATCATGAACTGCCTGATGGGGTTTGCACTCCTGCGTTGGGCCGCACCCGGTTACAGGGCACCGGTTATGGCTGTCGTGGCATTCTGCCAGGTCTGCCTGCTCACAATGATTGTAGGGATCAAGCTTGGCCCCATCGAAATCGGCTCAGCCCCCTTTGCCACAATTGCAGAAGCCAACCCGGATGCTCCAATCTTCCAGTCTAATCCTGATTTTGTGCCCGCAGATGGCACCGGTCTGAATGACCTCTTGCAAAATTACTGGATGGTGATTCACCCACCAATGCTTTTTGTGGGCTTCACCACCATGATTGCACCATTCGCTTTTGCTGTGGTTGCGCTATGGAAGCGGCAATACGTCCAATGGGTACGTCCTGCACTTCCCTGGACGCTAATAAGCGTTATGTGTCTGGGAGTGGGGATTGCCATGGGTGGGTATTGGGCATATGAGACACTTAACTTCGGCGGATACTGGGCCTGGGATCCCGTCGAGAATTCTTCTTTCGTTCCATGGATGATCGGAATTGCTGCCATTCACCTGATGCTCATTCAGCGAAAGGGAGGGATCGGTCACAAGGCAGCACTTTTCCTGTCCATCCTCGCCTATATGCTGGTCGTTTATTCCACCTTCCTCACGCGCAGCGGCATACTGGGAGATGCTTCCGTGCATGCTTTCGTTGACCTTGGACTTTATAACCAGCTTCTGATCTGGATCCTTGCAATGGGGGTGTTGGGCTTCGGGTTGTTTGCCTGGCGTTACCGTGAACTTCCTAGCGCACAGCAGGAAGCCCATTTTCTGTCACGCGAGTTTTTGGTGTTCTCAGGATCCGTACTCCTTACCGTGGTCGCGGCTGTCGTTATTCTGGGCACAAGTGCTCCGATCTTCGGACAATTGTTCCGCGACAATCCAGCATCCGTACCCATTGATTTTTATAACAACTGGACGCTCCCGCTAACGGTTGGTATCCTGTTTCTAGCTGGACTGGGGCAACTTTTCTGGTGGACCAAAATGACCGTTCAGAAGGTGAATCGTGTATTGTTTTGGCCATTGCTCCTCGCCTGTGTGAGCACTGGCATTGTGTTGGTTTTGACACCGTTCGCAGCAGAGACCGTCGCTCCGGGGGAGAGCTTCTGGCAGCGCCATGGATATGGCATACAATTAATGCTCCTTCTTTTCGTGTCATTTTTTGCACTATACGGCAATGCCACTGTTCTTTGGCGCGTTGGGCGAGGGAACTTGAAGCTGGCTGGCGGAGCACTCGCACATGTGGGGCTCGGCATTATGGTTGTCGGCATAATTGCGTCCTCGGGATTCAGTCGCCCGATTTCTGATGCACCACGGGGCGATGAACGAAACAACTTTGTTGTTGAGCAAGGTCAGGTCGTTTCCGTCGCAGGATATGAGGTGGCCTACGCCGGCACCGAACCTGGAGAACGGGGCCATACACGCTTTGTGCTAGATTTCAAGGATCCCGGCGGACAGTCCTTTCGCCTCAAGCCCGTAGCGTATGAATCAAATACAGGTCAGTGGATTCAGCATCCTGATCTAAAACTCTACTTCGAAAAGGACATCTTTGTCGCCGTCACTCCACGCGCTATGGTGGACGGCAACAATTCAAGCAATGAGGTTACCCTGCGCCGCGGACAGAGCACCTTGGTGGGAGATGGCACATATCGGGTCACCTTTACCGGTTTCGATATTGCTCCGGATCTCCAATCCGTTATGAGCGAGGAGGAAGCCGGCCGTCTGGAGATTGCCGTAGGTGCGGTGCTACAGGTAGCCAATACGACCACTAACCTGATTGAAGAGATCACACCGATTTACGCCATACGAACAGATCGCAGCGTGAATGCTATTCCTGCACGTTCAGATGAGGTTGGGTATTATTTTACAAATATGAACGTCGATACCGGAGAAATCACGCTTACGCTTGATGGTGCAACCGGACCTGACTACGTGATTGTCCAGGCTCAGGAAAAACCGGCAATCAGTCTGGTCTGGATCGGCATTATCCTGTTGAGTGGAGGGTTCGTCCTATCCGCAACCCGGCGAGCTAAGGCATTGCGGTGGTCTCCTTCCCGCAAGCGTGGAACGCGCACAAAGCAATCCTAGCCTCCTATTCGTTTCAAAAATGAAGGTCTTTCAGCCCTGTCGCGCATCTTGCGCGTGACTCTCCGACAATTCTCTCCAGATTTTTCAGCGGTGCACAATTGCTTCGCGCTATCTAGCGACAGTTAAAATTACGGTATGACGACAATTAAAATTAGGGTATGG
>JAPPGC010000119.1 GCA_028875125.1 Bacteroidota bacterium
TCTTAATCACAGTACGACACACTAAAAACTGCACCCCTTACAATATACAGGGGCGGCGAGACTTCCCCCATTGGGGGAAGTGCGGTGGAGCGTTGCAGCGGATCGCAGATCAGCAGCATGCGCGGAACCGATGTGCGGGGTTGGAGTAAATGGGTGAGGTAACGGGTGAGCGAGCGATAAAAAATAGAACCTATTTTTGCTCGTTTTGCGCTTAAGGGGGAATCTTCACGGGCCGAGCCGCGATCTTGATACGGGATCGCCCTACCATTTCGCCAGATCAAATCAATCTCTCCATTGAGATGGTCAAGTGAGTTTTTTCTGACGGAGGTTAGTTGGGAAACCGGACTAATCGATGGTTTCGCCTCTTTTTTTTAATCTCGAAATTGCCCCGTTCAATCAGGCACAATTTAGATCTCAGGCAGTATTCAGGCCAAAATGGAGTTCTTGGACGGATACATGTTCTCCTGTGTAGATATCATCATACTTAACAGTTGAAAAACATATCTGAAAAAATGACCAAAGAATCGCTCGAACGGATTGATGTTGAGGGCATGTATGAGGCCGTTCGAAGCTTTCCTGAGTTGCTCAGGGAAGGTCGCAGGCGTGCGCTGCGGGCTGAAACCCGTGGTTGGCCTGGCACTGGTATAAATGGGGTGGTTGTTGCTGGAATGGGTGGCAGTGCTATCGGTGGAGACATTCTATCGGCGCTGGCGGCGAATCACGCGACTGTTCCGATCGCGGTCGCACGTAGTTATTCACTGCCAGCCTGGGTCGGACCAGATACAGCAGTGGTGACCTCGAGTTACTCAGGCAACACAGAGGAGACACTTGCGGCCTTTGATGACGCCTGTGAGCGGGGAGCCAGAGTTTTGGCTGTTTCGACTGGCGGATCGCTTGCGGCTAAGGCCGAAGAACGGGATATTCCGCTGATTCACCTGCCGTCAGGGATTCAGCCGCGTGCAGCGCTACCGCACTCTCTGTCGGCATTGCTGACGGTTACTGAGCCACTCCGACTGATTGATGTTAAGCCTGACGACTGGGCAGAGGCCGCCTCCATTACGGATGCACAGTCGAAGGTGATGGCTAAGATGACAGACCCAGAGAATCTTGCAGTTGTGTTGGCCAGAGCATTATATGGCTATTTTCCAGTCATCTATAGCAGTGAGCAATTCGCTGCTGCGAACACCCGGTGGCGCAATCAAATTCACGAGAACGCCAAGAGCCTGGCGGTTGGGAATCTGCTTCCAGAAATGAACCACAATGAGGTCATGGGATGGGCACGGTTTCAGCCGGAGTTGAAGCAGCTTGCCGTGGTTGTTCTGCGGGATATAGACGATCATACTCGCACCCAGCGCAGGATGGATGTAACGCGATCGCTTCTGGAGCCGCATGCGCAGAGTTGGCATGAAATTTGGAGTGAGGGTAGCAGTCTACTGGCCCGCCTGCTTTCAATCATGTATGTCAGCGATTGGGTGAGCTTATACCTTGCAATAATGAATAACACAGATCCATCTCCTGTGGGATTGATCTCGCGCCTGAAGGCGGCGCTGGTTGAGGGATAGACCGTTCGCAGGGAACGGTCTACATGTAATAGCGTTGCGCATACTAACCGCCATTGCTCATGCGCCATACAGTTGCTGCATGGGGCTTGTTCGCCGTATTGGGGTTGGCTGTATTGCCGGTATCGGCTCAGTACAACTTTCATTTTGGGCGTAACAAGATCCAGTACGAGAATTTCGACTGGAACGTGCTCAAGACCGAGCACTTCGACGTGTATTTCTATCCAGAAATGCAGGAACTAGCAGAGCATGGCGCTGCTTTCGCAGAAGAGGCTTACGCCGAGCTGCAGAACCGATTCAACTTTTCGGTTACCCGGCGTGTACCCATTGTCTTTTACTCGTCAAATCTGCATTTCAAGCAGACCAACATATTCGATGGGTTTATTCCCGATGGTGTAGGTGGGTTTTATGAGTTTCTTAAAGGACGGGTCGTAATTCCTGCTAATGGAAACCTCCATCGGTTCAGACGTGTCGTTCGTCACGAAATGGTGCATGTCTTCACCATGCACAAGCTAGCCCGTGTGTACAGGGACTATCGTATTCCGATTGATCGTTACCTGCCGTTATGGTTTACTGAGGGTATAGCGGAGTACTGGTCTGGGCCACAGGATTACCAACATGAGATGATCATGCGGGACGCGATCTACTCGAACTACCTGATACCGCTGGAGAACATTTATAGAATTAGAGGCACCTACGTGATGTACAAGGAAGGGGAGGCTTTGTGTCGTTACATTGCGGAGACGTACGGCGAGGATAAGCTGTTACAGTTGATTGAGAATGCCTGGATCAACCGGGATTTCCGCAAGGTCATGGAGCACACTTTGCAGGAGTCATTAAGTGATATCGCCAGTGGATGGCAGGAATGGTTACGCGAAACCTACTATACTCGGCTGGATGCGACCGAGAGCCCAACATTAATCACCGAAGGAATATCCGTGAGGGGGTTCAACTCAAAGCCGGTTTTCTACCAAATGCAGGATGGGCGGCGGCGGATCTTGTTTACCGGTAATCATGGCGGGTACAGTAATGTCTTCTACGTTGACGTTGATTCAACGTATGTTCCGCTTGATAAACCCCGCGTTTTAATTCGTGGTGAGCGCAATAGCCAGTTTGAGTCATTTCATCTTTTGGAAAGCCGAATGGGGGTCTCGAAGGATGGTCGACTAGCATTTGTTACCAAGAGCGGAGAGGCGGACGTTATTCATACCTATGATTTAGAGTCCGGTGAAAATGGTCGTATGTATGGTTTTGATGGGATCATTGCTCTGTACTCTCCGACATGGAGCCCCGATGGTTTGCGTATAGCCTTCGTCGCTATAGGTGAGAGTGGCTTTATTGACTTGTATGTATACGACACCGAGCATGATCGTCTGGAGCGGTTAACAGATGACAGTTATGACGAACGTGATCCGGCCTGGAGCCCTGATGGACGCTTTCTTGTCTTCTCTTCCGACCGCACCTCAAAGGGCTTTGATGATGCCTATAATCTATTCACGTACGAACTGGAAACGGGCGCCATAGACTACGTGACCTTTGGTACGCAGCACGATTTCTCGCCGAACTGGAGTCCTGACGGGAGTCAGATTGTATACACGAGTACCCGGAAGGACAGCACAGGGCGCTATGGTGCTCAGGATGTTTATGTAATTGATGCGGCACTGCGCCCCCCTGTTATTGCTTCCACCGGTTTGGGGACTCGCGAAGGAGAAGGCCCTGAACCCAGTGTACGCTGGAAAAAACGTCTAACGCAACTAACCACCGCAGCCTACGATCCGGTTTGGACACGCGATGGACAGATGGTTTTTTCAACTTTCGAGAACTACCGCTTCACCGTTCGCAGTCTGGGAGGCCTGGATACGCTATTGAACCAGCCTGTATCGGAGCAGCCCGAGCATTTGGCAGAAGTGTCTGGTGAGACTTGGGAGTTTCCGCGTATCGATGCCGACACTGCAACTGATCGCCTGCGGTATCGACGACGTTATGGATTGGATATAGCACAAGGGCAGATTTCAAGCAGCGCGGTCTGGGGGACGAGCGGCGCGGCTGTTCTCGCCTTTTCCGATCTCATGGGTAACGACCGATTTTTCGTAACTCTGTACAGCACTAGTCAGTACACAGGAGATTTTCTGAAGGGCCTCAACGTGAATATTTCCAGGCTTCATCTCAACCGCCGGGCGAATTTTGGTTATGGGGTTTATCGGTATGGCGGATTGAGGTACGACTTGACAGATCCGGACGCTCCTACGGAGTTTCCACGTTTCTGGGAGGAAGTGTGGGGTGGGTTTGGAGCCGTGAGCTATCCGCTCTCCATGTTTCGACGCGTAGAAGTTGCGACTTCTTTGAGTTGGGACGACAAACAGATTCCACAGAGACGGATTGATCGTCAGGCGCTGCTGTTAACGAATCAGATCAGTTTGGTCCATGATAATGCTTTGTTTGGTGCCAATGGCCCAATGGTTGGTTGGCGAGGAAGAATTTCGGCGGCTTATACAACAGACCTACTGTACTCCAACGTGAATTACATCACACTTGAGGCAGACTTTCGGCACTACCTGAGATTAAGCCGCAGGGTGACATTTGCATCCCGCGCTCTGGGTCGTATGAACCATGGCCGGGAAGCCCGATTATGGTTTATGGGTGGAAGTTGGGATCTGCGAGGGTACCCATTATTCGATGTACGGGGAAAGAAAGCCTGGTTCACATCCCACGAGTTACGGTTCCCGCTGGTTGATAACCCATCCATCTATGTTCCGCTTTTGGCCATTATCGGAGTTGTCAACTTACGTGGCGCATTGTTTTTTGATGCTGCGCACACATGGAATGACAGGTATGACAAACGGATATATCAAATTTATGCCGGAGAAACACTGGGAGCCGCAGGCTTTGGTTTTCGTCTCAACCTGTTCGGTGGGCTGGTTCTTCGGTATGACTTAGGTTATCGCTTCCGTGATGAATTCAAGTCACGGGATCCATCTCTTTTCCGTCAATTCTTCTTCGGTTTCGATTTTTAGGGGCTCAGTTTTCTTAGTGCTGCTGTGCGCCGGATGCAGCGGGTTGACAATGGACATTCGCCCGTTGCCCAAGGTGGAGTTTGGGCCAGTTCCGCCCTTGGAAATTGCCTGGACCTATAACGCCCGGGCCGGATTTGGCCCGGATGCCCCGCTACTGTTTGAAGACATTGTTTTGGTTGCTACCAGGCAGGGTGAGCTTCATGTAATTGATCTGGCCACGGGTAAGCGTGGGGGAACGAAACGATTTGGTGACGCAGTCAATGGGTCCCCGGCTGTGATAGGTAGGACGGTTGTAGTACCGATTGCACTGGGGCGTCGAGCCCTCGCAGCTTATGATCTTGACGCCTCGGATATACGCTGGCGTGCCCGCGGAGCTTCTGTCCATACAGGTGTTGCATCAGTTGAGAACGGCGGTGTTTTTGTCAACGTTGCCGGCGAAGTTCAGCGCTTTGATGTGGCGGGTGGTACAGTAGTTTGGATGCACCAATTACCGGTGGGCATGCGTGTTTATGCAAAACCGCTTGTTTATGATGGGTTAGTGATTGTTGCGGGAGATAATGGGATAGTCAGGGCACTATCACTTGATGACGGTACGCTGCGATGGTCAACTGAGATTAACCTACCTATTTATACTGCTCCAGTTGCACATAACAATATCCTGGTGGTATCTACCACACATGGATCTTTGTTGTCTATGAATCTGGACACGGGTGAGACGATTTGGAGTGCGGAACTAGAGGATGAAACAGTTCACTTTTCGTCACCAGCCGTAGACGATGAATTTGTGATTACCGGGGCTTCCGATGGAGTACTGCGGGCCTTCAATATTGATACAGGGAGCATTGAATGGATCGTACAATGTCCTGATGCATTGGTAGCCCAGCCACTGATCGTAGGTGGGACAGTGTATGTCGGTAGTATGGGTAGTTGGTTTTATGCGTTTGATCGCGCCAGCGGAGAGTTGCTCCAGGAAATTGAACTTAGAGGGCGGGTGAAGAGTGCAATTGGGTTGGCCTCCGAGGGGCTAATAGTTCTAACGGAGCCTCGTTACGTTGTTCGCCTTAGCCCCGTAGACACTGATGATGAAGTCTAGTAGTCGATTGGTTATGGCGTTATGGGGCGGACTGTTTGCCGCTCTTCCAGGCATTAGCGTGGCGCAGCCCCAGGTCCTCGTTCATATCGAAACCAATGATGCTAGTGCGGCGGTCTATGCTGATTCCGTGTACCTTGGGTTGGCGAGCGGAAGCCCATACTGGGTAGATCATGATACCGACGTTATTCGGCTTTCAACACTTCGAGCGGCAGCCTGGAGTGTATCACCATTGCGTGAGCAGTTGATAGCAACTCCAGGGGACACGGTACTGGTTACGCTGAACTTTCCAATGTATCATCGCATCGAATCTCATCCCTTTGGGGCCGAGGCATGGCTTCAAAAGGGTTCTGAGCGTAGACTATTGGGGCGGACTCCTGTGGTATTTGCGTCTCCCGGCATTCAAGACGGGATGTTCCATGTTGAAATGGAAGGTTATGCTCCGGGTGTAGTTGCGCCCAGACACGATCTGTGGAATCGTTATGAGGTCTCACTCGTAGCGTTGAGCGAAATGGGGGATGCAGCGGGATTTACCCATAGTGTGAGACGTGGTCGAGTCTGGATTGATTGGAGTGCAGCAGCTCTGGCTATGGTAGCAGGTGCGGTAGCCGTGCACTATAAATTTTGGGCAGACAGGATCAATGATGATTACTTAGCAACAGGTGATCCGTCGTTGCGTCCGCGTGTAGCCAGACTGGATGATCGCTCTGGAATCGCTTTGGGAGTAATGCAGGTTGGCCTGGTTACGCTAGCCGTACGGTTTGCCTTTAAGTGATTAATCGTTAATTTCCGTAACCTCTTTGTTGTCCTATCGTACGGGCTAGTATGAGTTGGCTTGATATTGTGATTTTCTTAGTGCTGGGCGTAGGTTTGCTGGTGGGCGCCAGACGCGGATTCGTACGCCAAGTGTTCGGGTTGGTAGGTCTGCTGATAGCGATCGCATTGGGGTATTCCTTCATGGAAGGAGTCGGAGCGTCGCTGGAAAACAGAGTAGGCCTACCAGTAGAATATTCTCCACTTGCAGGTTTTGGCCTAGTGTTCCTGGGTGCTCAGTTGTTTTTCATGATTATTACGCGCGGAGTTGACAGGTTCATAAGGAATATTGTGTTTATTGGTACGATAAATAGGATCTTGGGGGGAGCTTTTGGTGTAGTTACGGCTTGCCTGGCACTTAGTTTAGTATTATACGTGTTGGCTTCCGTCGGATTGCCGCCGAGTGAAGTTCGTGGGGATTCGGCGCTTTACGAAGTCGTTTATCAGTTTTTCCCCCAGACCTGGAGTTTAGCAACTGCTCAGTTCCCGGAGTTGGCAGAGTTGTCCGAACGATTCAACACAGGGTTGTAGCCGAGGTGGTAATCTCGCTCTAAGCGACGTGACCATCTTCGTTTTCCTTGCGTTCATCACAGCGAGGAGAGTCAATCAGAGTCCCGATTCCACATCACTTGTTCTTGCGGGGGAGCGCTCCCGTGTCGTGAGGGGCTGCGCGCGTAGTTTGCTCCAAGCATGTGATGGCAGGGATGGAGGTTCAGTCCTGAATCTCGGGGACTGGATCGGACGATTCAGGAGCAGAGCCCACAGCCGCAGAACAAAATGTGATAGATATGTATTTGTTCGGTAAGATTTCTGAACTGATAGAATCAATCTTCCCGAATATGGGATTTTTTTCGGCAAGGCGACATGATCTGAGATATTCCGCCGCCGGGCTGGGATTATTGGTTTGTGCTGCCGCAATAGCAGATGTGGGGGCTCAGGATATTGCTCGTTTTGGGTTTACGAGGTATCTGATGGGCACCGAAGTAAAGATTTTGCTCTATGCGGCCGATTCAACAGAAGCGGCTGGAGCTGCTGGGAAAGCGTTCGATCATATTACCGAACTCAATGAGCAACTGAGTGACTATCTGATTGACAGCGAAGTCAGCAAATTGTCCAAGACTCGTGGTCAACCCATTGCCGTTGGCGAGAATCTATGGAATGTACTTACCACAGGGCAGAAGATCGCTCGTGCATCAGAAGGAAGCTTTGATGTGACCGTGGGTCCCCTCACATTGCTGTGGCGTAAAGCGATGCGCCGAGCAACATTACCGGATACCGCTGAAATTACTAGTGCTTTGGCTGCAGTGGGCTACCAGTTTCTAGAGTTAGATGCAAATAGTCGTACAGCTCAACTGAACGTGGAAAATATGCGGCTTGACCTTGGAGGTATTGCCAAGGGATATGCAGCTGATGAGGCACTGAAAACTCTTATAGAAGCAGATTTTGCGAGTGCCGCTGTTGATATAGGAGGAGATATAGCTCTGGGGAACGCTCCTCCTGGTTCAGATGGATGGTCCGTAGAGGTCTTTGACTTGAACACAGAAAATGAATTGGAAACAGAAAAACTGACTCTTGCGAACTGTGGTATTGCTGTCTCGGGCGATACATACCGATATTTGGAGTACGACGGGATCAAGTATTCCCACATAATTAATCCCCGTACGGGATATGGCGTAGAGCACGAGCGCAGAGTTGCCGTGATTGCTCCAAGTGCAATGATCGCAGATGCATGGGCATCTGCATACAGTGTTATGCCGTGGGAATCCTCTATTTCCGATTCAATTGATCGGGTGAACTTGAGCACCCGGTTTGTAGAGCGCAGGGAATCGGGCTTAGAGGAGGTGAATACGGGGAAGTTTCTCCGTGATTGAAGTTTGAATGCAGAATAACA
The DNA here is from genome assembly GCA_028875125.1 of Bacteroidota bacterium. Taxonomy (GTDB): domain Bacteria; phylum Bacteroidota; class Rhodothermia; order Rhodothermales; family Bin80; genus Bin80. Next base: position 8,368 of record JAPPGC010000119.1, read on the forward strand.
GGTATATTCCAGAGGATTAAACTTTGAATTCACATGCAAGAGAATGAAATTACAAGGCGTGACTTTGCCAAGGTCACGGCTGCAGGCACACTTGGCTTAATGGTCTCGGGAAATTTCGCGTACGCTGGTGCAAAGAGCACGCTGCGTGTGGGTGTAATTGGTTGTGGAGGGCGTGGCACAGGTGCGGCGAGAGATGCTGTTGTGTCCAGTGAGGGCGTGGAGATAGTTGCCATGGGCGATCTATTTGAAGATCGACTGGATTCTTCCAGGCAGGCGCTGGAGCAGGAGATTGGAGATGCGTTCAAGGTGGATGACCAGCGTGCATTTGTTGGTTTTGATGCCTATCAGCGCGTGATTGACAGCGATGTGGACATGGTGATACTCGCTGCACCGCCCGGATTCAGGCCGGCTCATTTCGCCGCTGCGGTGGATGCAGGTAAGCATGTATTTATGGAAAAGCCGGTCAGCGTAGATGTAGCGGGAGCAATGGAGATCATGGCTGCGGGGGAGATCGCCACGCAGAAAGGTCTGTCTGTTGTTGCAGGAACGTTGTATCGGCGACAGCCGAGTTTTGTGGAGGCGATCAAGCGGATCCATGGGGGCATGATTGGCGAGATAGTGGGTGCGCAGGAATACTACCTGACAAGCCCCATTTGGCTGCGTGAGCGCAAAAGCGGGATGAGCGATATGGAATGGCAGTGTCGCAACTGGTACTACTTCACCTGGTTGAGTGGAGATCACATCGTGGAGCAGTTTGTGCACAATATTGATGTAATCAACTGGGTATTCCAGGGGCATCCAGACAGTGCCATAGCCATGGGAGGGCGGATTGTAAGAACCAGTCCAGACTACGGCCATATCTATGACCATTTCAGCGTGGAGTACGTCTATCCTGGGGAAGTGCTTGTTGAAGCCAAATGCAGACAGTTCCATGGTGCGACCAACAGGGTCACCAATCGAATAGTTGGCACCCAGGGTGTAGCCGAGTTGCATCCCCGTTATTCAGTTCTGAAATCTCACGACGGGAGTACACTTTACGAGATGCCTGAACCCGGAGGCAACGGGTATGTCCAGGAGCATGCGGATCTCATTGCATCAATCCGTGAAGGTAAGCCGATCAATGAGGCAGCTCAGATAGCGAAAAGCACGCTCACAGCTGTATTGGGACGTGAAAGTGCCTATACAGGCCAACAGTTGAGTTGGGACGAGCTTGTGGCATCAGGCCTTGATCTTGTGCCAGAAACACTTGCTTTCGGGCAGCTTGCAGTTGAAGAAGTAGCAATGCCGGGAATCACAAAACTTTCGCGTTCATCTTCTACCTCAGTTCAAAATATGTAGGTGAAACCGATGGAACGAAGGGATTTTCTGTTTACCAGTGCATTGGGTGCAGCCGGACTCGCCTTTTCAGGGCGCGTTTTCGCACGCTCCCGTATTTCCGTTCAAAAGGCGGTCAAGTTTGGGATGATCCAGGAACCGGACCTTTCTATTGCCGAGAAATTCCAACTACTCAAGGACCTGGGGTTCGATGGAGTAGAAATGGATAGCCCGAATGACTTGGATAACGATGAAATAATAGCCGCGCGGGATGACACGGGATTACCGATTCACGGTGTGGTAGACTCGGTTCACTGGCGGGAAACTCTTTCCGATCCTGATCCGGCCATTAGGGAAGCCGGCCTGAATGGATTGAAGACCGCAATCCAGGATGCACATGCTTATGGAGCCTCAACTGTTCTTCTTGTGCCAGCGGTCGTTAACAAACAGGTGTCTTATGCAGATGCGTATGCACGGTCGCAATCGGAAATCCGTAAGGCGCTTCCCATGGCGGCTGAGCATGGTATCAAGATTGCATTTGAAAATGTTTGGAATAAATTTCTTCTCAGTCCACTAGAGTGTGCAAGATATGTGGATGAGTTCGAGAGTGATTCTGTGGGCTGGTATTTCGATGTAGGTAATGTAGTTACCTACGGCTGGCCAGAGCATTGGATTCGTGCGCTAGGCCATCGTATACTGAAGTTGGATATCAAGGAATTCAGTCGGTCAAAAGCTGATACAGAGGGGCCGTACGCGGGCTTTGGAGTGCCTTTGGGGGAAGGTGATTGTGATTGGCCTGCTGTGAACGAGGCCCTTTCAGAAATCGGTTATCAGGGATGGGCCACTGCCGAGGTATCAGGGGGCGATAGAACTTACCTTGAGGGATTAGCTGCACGAATGGATAATATTCTGCCTACAGGCTAGATTCCGATCCGTCAGAAATAACAAAAAATGCGACGTAGAAATTTTATTGAAACCGGTCTGGTCGGACTTGCAGGTGCCAGTTTGCTAGGCACTACCTCGAAACTCTCTCTCCGAGGGAGAGTGAATCATAGTGTATGCAAATGGTGCTACCCGAATCATTCGGTTGAAGAGCTCGCACAGGCAGCTGCGACGATAGGACTAAAGTCTGTGGAACTGCTTGAGCCTCATGAATGGCCGATTCTTGAGAAGTATGGACTGGTTTGTGCTATGCCGTTTGGACCGGGGATAGAGGGCAAGGATCGCCTCACAGATGGGTTCAATGAGCCGTCCAATCATGAGTGGTTGGTGCCGCTGTATCAGGAACGGATCAAAGAGGTTGCTGAAGCCGGTTATGATCGTGTGATTTGTTTTTCGGGAAACAGACGGGGAATGGAGGATACCAAAGGGCTTGAGAACTGCATTACGGGCCTAAAGGGGATTATTCCGGCGGCAGAAGAATATGGGGTCACGGTATGTATGGAGCTATTGAACAGTAGGGTAAGCCATCCAGATTATATGTGCGACCGTACAGCGTGGGGGGTTGAGCTATGCAGACAGGTTGGTTCTGAGCGCTTCAAATTACTCTACGACATTTACCACATGCAGATCATGGAGGGTGATGTCATTCGGACTATTCGAGACAATCATCAGTACATAGGTCATTACCATACTGGCGGTAACCCTGGACGTAATGAAATTGATGATTCACAGGAACTGAATTATTCAGCTATCATGCGTGCGATTGTGGAAACAGGCTATGAAGGATTTGTTGGTCAGGAATTCATTCCAACCAGAACCCCCTTGGTATCTCTGCGTGAGGCTGTTCGCATCTGTGACGTATAGATTTTGCAGTTCCGACTTAACAATCCTACGATACCATGAAGAATATGACACGTCGAGAATTTATGCCTTCTGCTGCCCTCATGACCGCGGCTGCTAGTTTAGGTTGTGCTCCGTTAGCAACGGAGGCTGAAAATGGAGTGCAGGATGCTTTCTCAATGCACTATGCGCCACATTTTGGCATGTTTAAGAACAGCGCCGGTAATGATCTGGTTGATCAGTTGAATTTTGCAGCGGATCAAGGCTTCACGGCCTGGGAGGACAATGGTATGAAGGGACGAAATACGGATACCCAGGAGCGAATTGCGAGGACCATGTCTGATCGCAATATGCGGATGGGGGTCTTTGTGGCACATCAGATCCACTGGCGCGAGCCCAATCTTGCCAGTGGTGATGCGGACCTCAGGGCGCAGTTTTTGAGCGACATTGAGGATTCTGTCGAAGTAGCGAAGCGCGTCAATGCGACTTGGATGACTGTGGTACCCGGCTTTGTGGATCTAAGGCTTGATATGGGCTACCAAACAGCTAATGTTGTGGAGAGTCTGCGGCGTGCCTGTGACATCTTGGAGCCGCATGGTTTAGTAATGGTACTGGAACCACTCAACCCACACAATCATCCCGGGCTTTTTCTGACGAAAATCCCCCAAGCCTATTCAATTTGCCGTGCCGTGGACAGTCCCGCCTGCAAGATACTGAATGACCTGTATCATCAGCAGATCACAGAAGGCAATCTGATTCCAAATATTGATGGTGCTTGGGATGAAATCGGATACTTCCAGATTGGCGATAATCCGGGACGCAAGGAGCCGACAACTGGCGAGATCAACTATGCGAATGTCTTTGCCCACATCCGAAATAAAGGTTTTGATGGCATATTAGGGATGGAGCACGGCAATATGCATCCTGGCAAGGAAGGGGAGGTTGCGCTGATTGAGGCGTATCGGAGTGTAGACGGAGGCGGCGGTTGATACTACGTGTTCGCGACAGATTAGGTGACTGTGTTGTCCGAGTGAGCAGACATTGTTTCTGCTTTGGGTGACGACGGCCATCTCGAATACCAACGTGACACGTGTGCCATCATGCGCGGATAGGGGCGGTACTAATGCAGTCGTGTGAATGTAGGCATTGTGACAACACGGCCATTAAGTTTTGATCACTGCTATTCGTCAGAAAGGAAGTATCATTCTCGCGTATCATTTGGTGGTACTTGGCAGACAGGTCGGTACAAAGGGTTTCATTACTCATTCAAATTATTCGGTGATATGGGATTATCAGCTTTACTATTTGCATTTATTCTGCAAGTATCACCTGCTTCGGCTTCGTCCGATGCGCCTGCTCCGGTGCGTGTTGGTGTGGCGGGTCTTGTGCATGGGCATGTAGGCTGGATACTTGGCCGTGAAGACTATGGGGATATTGAGATTGTCGGGATTGCAGAGGCCGACCGCGCTTTGGCTGAGCAACATGCTGCCCGATTCGAATTTGACATGGGATTGGTTTATCCGACTGTGGAAGAGATGATTGAGGCAACCAAACCAGAAGCTTTGACTGTGTTTTCCAACATATATGACCATTTAGCTATAACGGAAGCAGCTGCCGCCCGCGGTGTACATGTGATGGTTGAAAAGCCGTTGGCTATCTCGCTGGACCATGCCGAGCGGATGAAGATGGTTGCAGATTCTGCAGGGATTCACCTGCTGACCAATTACGAAACCACGTGGTACCCCAGTGTCCATTACGCAAAGGAGGTACTTCCGTCACTTGGGGATTTAAGAAAGATGGTTGTGCGGGACGGACATCCAGGTCCTATCGAGATTGGGGTAGGCGAAGAATTTTCATCCTGGCTTCTGACGGAAGAAAAGAACGGAGGGGGTGCGATCACGGATTTTGGTTGTTATGGTGCCAACCTGATCACCTGGTTCATGGATGGTCAGCGACCGGAGAGTGTAACAGCAGTAACGCAGATATTCAAGCCGGAAGCTCCCTATGGTCAAGTAGATGATGAGGCAACGATCATCGTCACCTATCCGTCTGCGCAGGGAATTATCCAGGCGTCCTGGAATTGGCCGTTCAATCGGAAGGATATGGATGTGTACGGAACGGAGGGATTTGTTTATGCCACGAATGCGACTGAGGGTGTGATCGGGTTGCCGGACACTCCATCAAGACCCTTTGAGGTACCTCCCAGAGTTGCTCCCTACGACGATCCCTTTGCGTTTATGGCGGCCGTCGTGCGTGGCCATACAGATCCAGAGGGAAGTTTGTCATCGCTCCCGATCAACATGGTAGCAGTGGAGATTTTGGATGCGGCTGTTCGATCTGCCAAGTCAGGGAAAACAGTGTGGTTCGATTAGTAGTAATAGACACGTGGCATCCGCAAGAGTAAACGTGGCAGAGGGCCGATTACCACCGTGAGACATCACAAGGACCGGCCACGGAACCTGCCTACACGATTATATCTTGCGAAGACAGGATCTACAAAGAAATCAGGTTCTCTAGCTAAGTGATACCAATCGGTTAACGGTGATGTACGTGGTATCGTGGACGTCTACCGCGGACATGCCCCCGATCTGCAATTGCCATCTCGGCAGCTGGCAGCTGGGTGATTGGCCAATTTATCGTCGAATTTGAGCAGGAAGGCAGGGAACAAGCAAATTACGGTGATGAGATTATTCGATGCCTTTCGGTAGACCTTTCTGTACGCCTTGCAATAGGATTTCAATGCGCAGTCTCAGGAAAATGAAAGTTTTTTCCTGTTGACACAAAGTGCCTACACCGTCGGCCAAAACTTGGAGTCAACAAAAACGGCAGACATTGTCTCCCGTTTCCGGGGGCATCAAAGACACCAAACACCGTCTGTAGAATCTGAAGATAATCTAAAGTGCAGACATAGTCTGCAGAATCTTCATTGAGTCATCTTGTCTCGCATTTTCGACTGCCGTGGTCCACATACTAGCGCCTACTCACGGTCAAGAATGTTGGACAAATGCATGCTTATCTCAATTATGCTTCGAATAATTGGGTTCTAGCGGGAGACAACCCACCAGTAGGATTGATTCTGTGTGCTCAGAAGGACGAAGCGATTGTACAATACGCACTTGAGGGCCTACCGAACAATAGAATGGCGGCAGAATACCGTACCGTTTTACCAGTCGAGGAACTTCTTACATCTGAGATTGACTGTGCTCGGATAGCGATGGATGTGTCCAATTTGCTGTTGGGGGATTAATTGTCTTCCAACGATGTTGACAGGGAATTCCAGGATAGTTTCGGGGGGATTTCATGTTTCCAAACGAATGCCGGCGAATTGCTGATGTGGATTTTACGATTACAGAGGTCTCATAGCATGCTGCAAAGAAGTCCAATCGACGTGGCCATCCGTCTACGCTACATCTCAAGCCATTAACTTACATCTCACGGTAAAAGTGAGAGATCAATAAAGATTTTCAAATGACTAAATCTGATCTTGTAATGGAGGTATCCCAGGCAATTGGGCCAAGAATTACCAAGTTAGAGTGTGGCATTGTTGTGGACACCCTGATCTCCTCCATTATGGACGCGCTCCAACGAGGTAATTCGATCGAAATCCGGGGATTTGGAACCTTCAAGGTCCGTGACCGCAAGGCACGAGTGGGGCAGAATCCAAGTACAGGTGAACCTGTAGCTATTCCGGCTCGCAGGCTTCCAGTGTTTACACCTTCAAGGATTTTTTGTGACCGCGTGGATCAAGGTAATACCTAGGTTCGCAGGCACTCGATTGAAATGTCTGTCGCTGCGGACAGACTGAGATGTTTGAGGACTCGGGGTGGCAGATGTCGCGCGGTGGTTCGAATTAGCGTGATCTCTATGTACTGTAGGTTGAGAACTGACTTGAGGATCAATGGCGTAGTTCCGTGTTGACTGGTCCAAAAGCGGCCTGGAACTAGGTAAGCAATGTGTTCTCCGGAGCCCGAATAATTCACCCTTGCAACGTGGGCACAGCACGCTTGATCACCTCATGATTATAGCAAGATCTCGGATGTCGGCGTCAGAGATTGCCTGAGTGAATGAAACACTTTTAGGTCTAGGTTCGCTGGAGACTCTCCCCAAAAAGCAAGTTATTTTGAATTAACAAAAATATAACTAATATATTCCATAAATTAATAAATAAAGAATCTAATTGCTGAAACACAAACTTGGGTAGTTATTATATTAACGCAAGTTTCTGTTTGGTGAGTCATCAGTGTAGAGTCCGCGAGCTTGTCGTGTTTTGTTGCAATCCATTTATCAGATCGGGAGGTAGGTGTATGAGTAGTCAAGTAGTGCATTGACGGGGTTGATGAACGAGAACAATATTGACTTCCGTTCTTTCTTTCGTGCTGCCTTTTCTGGGACGGAGCCATTTGATTGGCAGAAGAAGCTAGCCAATGGTCCATGGCCTGAAGTTCTCATTGCTCCGACCGGGTCGGGAAAGACGGCCGGAGTCACTTTGGGGTGGATGTTCCAGAGACTACAGCGTCCCAAGCAAACGCCGAGAAGACTAGTTTGGTGCCTACCCATGCGCACATTGGTTGATCAGACACAGGAGGCGATTGAGTCATGGTTACGGCGCTTGGACCAAGCCGCACTTGTGACAAAAGGGCTTCTTCCAACCCCGGAAGATGTGCACGTGCTGAGAGGTGGCAAATCATCCAGACACTGGCTGAATAGTCCTGAGCGGGCAGCCATTATCGTCGGTACCCAAGACATGTTGTTGAGTCGTGCTCTCATGCGCGGTTATGCGTCAGCACCCACACTGTGGCCCGTGGAGTTTGGCCTACTGCATCGGGATGTACAGTGGGTTTTCGATGAAGTGCAGCTAATGGGAGCTGGCCGGGCTACTTCTGCGCAACTTGAGGCATTTCGCCGTGAGGATTTGGGAAGCAAGGAGAGCGTAGTTCCTGCCTACCCAACTCGCAGCCTGTGGGTATCTGCTACACTTGAGCCGGAATGGCTTGCCACGGTGGATTTCCAGGCTCCCTCAAAGGTTTTGCGAATCAATCCGGGACAGGAGACGGATACGAGGATACGAAAGTTGGTCCGCGCGCCCAAACACTTATCAAAGTCCCACGTCATTCCCGAATCAAGTGTCGCAAGGCATGAGAAGGCTTACATCAATCGACTTACGGCTGCTGTTCTAGTAGCTCACCGCTCCGATCACATGACGTTGGTCATAGTCAATCAGGTGGTGCGAGCACAGAGCCTATATCAGAGCGTATGCAACATTCTTTCAAAGAAAAGCAGCGGGCCCGAGGTCGTTCTGCTTCACTCTCGATTCCGCTCCGCAGAGCGAGAACGTGAAGTGCGACGGGCTCTAAGCGATAATCGTTCGTCTGATTTGATAATTATTGCAACTCAGGCAGTGGAGGCTGGCATTGATATTTCCGCGGCGGTCATGTTCTCAGAACTAGCACCCTGGGCCTCCATGGTGCAGCGGTTCGGACGGGCCAATCGGAAAGCAGAGATTGAAGGCGGAGCCAGGGTCTATTGGATTGATCTCTTAGGCCTTCCTGAATCAGACTCCTCAAAAGCAACCAAAACTTCAGCTAGCCTTGCACGACCCTACGAGGTACACGAATTGGAGGATGCCCGGAAAAAGTTGTTGACCTTGCGGGATGTGGCGCCGGTACACCTCCCCCGTATTGATGCGATTGATTTACATGCGCGTGTCGTGCGTCGAAATGATCTTGATGATTTCTTTGACACGGACGCTGACTTGAACGGTTTCCATGTTGACATTTCTGCGTATGTACGCAACGCTAAAGACACAGATGTCCGAGTGTTTTGGCGTTCAGAGCCCGTTTCTTGGGAAGAAGTTCCCAAGGCAGGCGCACAGGAATTATGCGCTGTGCCAATTGGTCTGGCCAAGAAATGGATTCAGGATGTCAAGAAAGCCAATAGAAAGCCCGTCTTCTTTATACGCGATCTGCAGTCAAGGCAGCGGATTGGTCAGGATGGAGATGGCCCGCCGGGTTGGGAGAAGCTGAAATCTGATCCATGGCCGGGTTTGACAATATTGGCCTATTCGCGTGCAGGTGGGTATAGTGAGCAGTTGGGCTTCACCGGTAGACCGGCTGATATTCCAGACGCCATAGTTTCGAGCAATTCAGACGAAGCTAATGCATCATTAGTGGATGTATCGGACGGGCATGATGATGATACAGAGAGCGAATTGGGCTGTCATGTGCTGCTCAAAGATCATTTGGACCACGTAACGAAGGAGGTTGAGGAGTTATCCGACAAGTTAGGCTTGAGCCACATAACTAAGCGACTGTTGGTGCGAGCTGCAAGTTGGCACGACTTGGGTAAGGCGCACGAAGCCTTTCAATCAACCATGCGGCGAGGATTAAATGGAGTTGAGGCTCCAAAGGACCTCTTTCTAGCCAAGACAGCTAATTCAAATTTGCGCCATGAACGTGCCTATTTCCGTCATGAGCTGGCCTCGGCGCTCGCTCTTCTGGCTCACGAGAAGTGGTCCCGAGATGCTGACCTATTGGCATTTCTCGTAGCAGCGCTTCATGGCAAAGTAAGGATGAATATGCGAGCCCTTCCCCGAGAACAACCGAAAAATACAGAAGTCGAGAGATTTGCAAGAGGAGTTTGGGAAGGCGACAAAATTCCTGCGCTAGAATTAGGGAGCAGCGAATTCTGGCCTGGTGGGAGTCTGACCCTCTCTGTAATGGAGCTTGGGCACAACGAGTTGTCAAAGGAAAGCTGGACAGAGCGTACCCGGGATCTCCTCCAAAGATTTGGCCCATTCAGACTGGCATATCTGGAGGCCCTGCTGAGGATCGCAGACTGGCGCGCATCAAGCAAGGAAGAAACAGGTGGTTATGGCTAATCAAGTAATACTGGACGGCTGTTCGCCCATCCCGGTTGCCTCGTATCTGAAGGCACTTGGTGTACTGAGGCTGCTGTCACGAAGAACAAATTCGCTAACAGGCCGAGCGCCGGATGCAAATGTTCGGGGCTGCTGGAAAGGCACTCGATTCTGTCTGCTTACTAATCTGGATCCCGAAGACATACTCGATTTTTTTCTTCACCGCTATGCCCCTAGCCCAGTAATTGCTCCCTGGAGTGGAGGCAGTGGATTTTATCCTAAGGATGCAAAAGCTGGAATAAAGCACCTGGGTTCGGCAGTGATTCATCCGCGTTTTAAGAATTATTCAGATTCAGTGAACATCGCAAAGGATATTTTGCAGAGTCTCGATCTTAATGCGAAGCCTCAAAAAGAGACCAAAGTTAGGCTTATTGAGATGTTGCGAGCGAGGCTTCCGATGTCTGCATTGCCGTGGCTTGACGCCTCTCTTGTTCTTTCTGGAGAAAAATTGAGATTTCCACCGGTATTGGGGACCGGTGGGAATGATGGCCGTCTTGATTTTAGCAACAATCTAATGCAGCGCCTGTTTTCGGATAAGGATGGCTTGTTCCAGGCAGCTAGCGGTACTCCACGCTCTTATAGTGCCCCGTTATTGGAGAATTCTCTCTTCAATGCCCCAGCGTTACACCTTGCGGATGCTAAAGTTGGGCAGTTTTCGCCTAGTGGAGCGGGCGGACCGAACGCTGGGACCGGATTTGAAGGTGAGTCGGTAATCAATTCGTGGGACTATGTCTTTATGCTTGAAGGTGCGTCAACTTTTGCGTCTGTTGCCTCACGTAGACATCAGAGCAATGTCCAGGGAATGGCGAGTTTTCCATTTACAGTATTATGCTTCTAGCGCCGGTTGGGGCGGCATTGAGTGTACTGACGAGGCAGAAGCTAGAGCTGAATTCTGGGCTCCGCTGTGGCCTCGTCCAGCGCGGTATGCCGAGATTAAAGCCCTGTTCAGTGAAGGGCGAGTTGTTGCACAGAGTCGAATGGCAAGAGATGGTTTTGATTTTGCGCGGGCAATTTCAACATTGGGTGTAAGCCGAGGGTTTTCTGAATTTCAGCGTTACGGCTTTTTCCAGCGTGCAGGAAAGAGTTATTACGCAGTTGCCATTGGGCGCCGACATGCTGAACCATCACCTGGCGCGAAGCTGATATCGGACCTGGATCGTGGTGGATGGTTAGGGATGGTTCGCCAATTTGGTCGTGGTACCGATCAGGCAGCGTCCATTCGCCATTCGGTTAAGAATTTGGAAGAAGCTGTGTTTGAGCTTCTTTCGCCGGAATTGTCGCATTCTGTGGTCAGCGGCGCGATGATGGCAATTGGTCAATTGGGGTTTAGGTTGAGCACTGTACGGACAAACAAAAAGAGTCTGGTTCCTGCGCCACCGCCGTTACTGTCCAGTCAATGGGTTCGTGCAGCGGATGATGGCAGTCGAGAGTTCCGAATTGCGGCCGCATTGGCCGGGTTGGGAATTGGTCGGCAGGACTGGGGTGCGGAATCTGTTAGTCAGAGACTTCCTAGGATTGAGGAGTCTCCTCCTCCCATGGCAGCACACCTAACCCGGCTGACAAACTCAAGAGAAGGCAACGCACAGTTTGAGGCTATAACTTTTTTCCGAGGCCAACGCTTGCGAGCATCGCGTCAATGGGCCCAGGGTGCCTATTCACCAACGGCAGTCTGGGGACACGGAGGATTGATATCAAACATGATAGCAGTGCTTGAGCGTCGACTCGTGGAAGTTCCAATTCGAGGATTGGCTGACAAACCGTTCAGCAGTGCGAGCTTTGCCCAATTGGGCGATGTAGCGGCTTTTATAGGAGGTGATTTTAACGACGAGCGTTGCAACGACTTGTTGGCAGGTCTGGTTTGGGCAAAGCCCCTAAGGTTTCTTAGAAGTAGGGATAGCGAGTTAAGGGTTCCTTTTGCCTATGCAGCTCTCAAGCCGATTTTTACTACGAATCAGATGCTGATTCGTCTAGGGGTAATACCTTCAGAGGCCTCAATTCCCATTCCGCCTGGATTGGTCACCCGGCTCCGTGTGGGCGGACGAAGCCTTGATGGTAGAGTTATCAATAGTGCGGTTCTAAACGCGTTCGAACGGGCTAGGTCTTCGGGGATTCCCTCTCCATTTGATCCAATTCAATTAGGTGCAGGCGTCCATGCGCGGAAATGCGGCCGGTTTGGGGTTGGAGTCCGCCCCGACCGTCTTGCAGCCAGTCTGTTGATTCCAATATTTGACTCGGGCATGAAGAGCCTCTTGCGGCAATCATATCCGGGAATTCTCACCGAGACACATAAGACAACACTTAGCTAAATCCAAAATGAACATTGATATTTCTGCGCTTGATAATGAGCCGCGTCTGCTGATTGAGGCAAGTCTGCAACCTATTCAAGGCTCCCGTTTTCAGCCAGCGGGATTTCCAAATCTGGGTCCTTCCGTATACGAATCGCCCGATGGAGACGGGCAGATAGTCCTTGTGGAAAGTGCTCAGTCGATGGCAAACCGACTTGAATCCGTGTGCTGGGATGACGTACGCAACAATTGGGTAGGACCCTTGCGGGGCCTGCCCTTTGTGGAAGTACAAGATAAGGAAGGCAGGCCGCTCACAAACTCTCTTGTTGAGGCGCACCGACTGAACTCGCCGTACATTCTGGAGGGCAAAGATAAGAGCGTCTTCAATTTGCTTAAGGAAAGGCTAGCAAATCTCGAAGAGGGGCGGATTAATCCGAGAGAGCTTTCCAAGGTATTGCTGGAAGTGGATGTTAATGCATTGTTACATGGCATCTTTCTGGCAAAGAAAGAACTGGCAGGCGGGCGACTGCGCCTTCCTAGGGCGTTGTCGGCTTTTGTTGAGGCGAAGAATGCTCAGCGTGCAGTCAGCGGTGGCGTGAAAAATGACTCAGTGGATCCTAAAGGGGACACAAGTAAGGGTTTTGGCAATGTTCCATTTACGCGAGATGAGTGGACCGCTAGTCAGATCATTGCATACTTTAATCTGGACATCCTCCAAGTCAGAGCCTACGGATTGGGAGACCATGTAGAGAGACTACTCATTCTGCTAGCCCTCTTTAAGATCCGACGATTGCTAAACGGCGGATTGCGCTTTCGTACCGCATGTGATCTTGGTCTCATCAGTTTGGATGTGACGCGGCCAACGGGGTTTGAAGTGCCGGAGTTGCAAGCGATAGAGGATGAACTTCCGGGTCTGATCAACGAGATTGGACATTCTGGTGCGTTTGGGCAGCCTCGTGTGCGCTCAGTAGTGTACGAGAAGTAGCCCCGATGTTTGGACTCTCGTTTCGCTTTTTGTCAGGACGCTACCATGCGACTCCTTGGGGGCGTAACGTTAATGAGGCGGATGTAGCTTGGCCGCCTGAACCCTGGCGGATCTTTAGGGCGTTCATCGCAAGCTATTGGCGGAAGGGTGATTGGCACCGTTGGAGCCGAGACGATCTAACCAAGCTGGTGCATGCCCTGGCTGAGGACCTTCCAGTCTTCTACCTGCCACAGGGGTGCGTACATGCGCACACGCGTCACTATATGCCCATCAGGAAGGGAAAATCGGAATCAAAAACTCTGGTTTTTGACGCATTTTTGCACATTCCCAGCGGAGAGAAGATTTTAGTCATCTGGAAGGATGTGAAGCTGGATGACAGACTGATGTCACTGGCGGAAGATCTGGCATCTTCGATTGGGTACCTTGGACGGTCTGAGAGTTGGACGGAGTGCAGTGTGTTGAAACATTGGGACGGCCAGGAGAATTGTGGCCCCATGGAAATGGGGTTTACCGGTGAGGAGGTGAGTCTGTTGGTTCCGTGCTCGGCTGAATCGTATCAAGTTACGCGGAATCAACTGTTAGCCCAGGAGAAACAGCGAATACGAGTAGAGGCAAGCAGGATAATTTCTGAAAAAGTATTGGTGTCCAAAGTCCAGAAAATATTCTACACGAAAGACGACGTAGACACACTACCTGCTTGTTTCTTGGATGCACTTTCCTTGGAGAATACTGACCTTCGGAGGCTTAGGTGGCATAGGCCACCTGCAGCGTTGGATGTAATCTATGCCCGTGATCCCAGTACCACCCCGAGGGTAGTGCCGCAAGTCATATCACGCCGCAAAAAGTTCAGCAAGGTGTCAAAGCAAGTTACAATTGCCCGGTTTGTGCTGGCTGGCCGACCGCGTCCTAGATTAGAGGTCGCGGTCAAGATAGGCGAAATCATGCGCAAGGCTGCTTTGTCTCAATTCGGATGGCAAGAGGATGAGCTTAACGGTAAGCGACTGCCATTAGCGCCGTGGCAGATTTCAGGGCGGCGTGAAGGGCGTTTTCCTATAAACGATCCATCGCACCCTCATGCGTTTTGGTTGCCTGAGGACGCAGACGGGGATGGTTTGATAGACCACATTATAGTCTCCGTATCCAGTGGAATGGACCCTCACATTCAATCGCGGCTCGAACGAATTACCCGGATATGGCTTGCTTCTCGTGATTCTAAAGGAAGTACTGATGGGGAAGAATGGAGGCTTGCACTGGAAGGGTACGGGCAGCCGCAGGACTTTGCCGGAAGTTCACGACTGCTAGGTAGGTCCAAGCAGTGGCGAAGCGTGACCCCGTTCTTGAGTGCAGGACATTTAAAGAAGAATGGATATTCGGGAGAGGTTTTGAGGTTATTTAAGCGTCAAGGGATGGAGACCGACGGTGTTAAAGTGACGGAGCTAAGAGAGATCAATGTTGGTTCGATTAAGAGACACGCGCTGCATTTTCATCGTTTCCGTTCCCGAGGACGGGTGCCACAGCCCGATTCTTCAGGTACGTTCCTAAAGATTGAGTTTCCCTACACAGTTCAGGGTCCCTTAGCGATTGGCTTTGCCAGCCACTTCGGTTTGGGCACCTTCGGCGCAATATAGGCATTGTGACCTCATTGATGTACTGAAATCCGGTGCGACAAGAATGTCAAGTTGGTCGATTCTGTCATATGAGCTAATCAGGGATGGCTTTGGCTCAATATGTGTTGACTGGTAAGTGTTTCAATGCTCATTCATTGGTGTTAGTACTTTTTGCGTTCAATCCAGAGTTAGTGGCGAGTACAAGGAATGGCAATACTAACGTAAGCACCGACAGGGCATAGTTATGCAAACAAGGAGCACGGGCATGGGCGATTTGTTGTTACTCTCTTCCAAGTATTGGCCTTTCTCTCTCAGGCCGATGACGCTACGGGAGGCCCTAACGGGAGACGACACACCTTTACTGGATGAGTTTAAGTTATGAGTAGCGAAATCCAGCAATCCAAACTGTCGTCCGCTTTGCCATCCAGCTTCAGATCTCCACTCGTTCCTGCTCGGATGGTAAACGCGTGGGTCTACTGTCCTAGGTTGGCTTACCTTGAATGGATCGAAGGTGAATGGGCTGAAAGTGCGGATACTGCCGAAGGCCATCGTGCCCATACTCGAGTTGACCGGAGAAAAGGGCATCTTCCCGAGCCCGATGAACTAGATGAAGTCATGGCGAAGGCACGTTCTGTTACGATGTCTTCGGAGCGACTCGGGGTGATCGCTAAGCTTGATGTTATTGAGGTCGCTAATAATATTGTTAGGCCGGTTGACTTCAAAAAGGGAAAACGTCCACACGTAGCTGCTGGAGCATATGAGCCTGAAAGAGTACAAGTCTGTGTGCAGGCGATGATTCTCGAAGACAATGGGTATACCGTTGATCATGGAGCTTTGTGGTATGTAGGTTCCAGAGAGAGGGTACGTGTTATCCTTGACGATGAACTCCGAGCCACAGCAATTAAAGCCATTAACGGGCTTAGAGGTGCAGAGGCATCCCGCCAGCGCCCGCCACCCTTGGAAGACAGTCCGAAGTGTCCGCGTTGTTCACTTGCGGGTATTTGCCTACCGGACGAGACAAACCTGTTTAGGACAGGTACTTCTCCTCGGCCATTGAACCCATCTGACGATCCAGCCTTACCACTGTACGTCCAGGAGCCTGGCGCTCGGCTTCGCAAGTCAGGTGCACGCCTAATCATACAGACCAAGAAGGATACGGTTGAGGTGCCGATGATTTCGGTCTCACAGGTGGTCTTATACGGTCCAGTATCAGTTACGACTCCCGCTCTACATGCACTGATGAGAGCCGAAATCCCTGTTTCATGGTATTCTACAGGTGGATGGTTTCTTGGGCACACCATCGGAACAGGAAATGGAAATGTAGCTGTTCGGGAGGCGCAGTATCGCACTGCATTCACTAGCGAATGCAGGTTACTTTTCGCCAAGAGTTTGATCCAAGCAAAGGTCAAGAATTCGCGGACTATGCTCCGTCGCAATTGGCGGAAGGAGCATTTAGCGACAAACAAGGATGATGTTTTGGCCAGGCTAAAGCGGATCACAAAGAGGATACCGCATGCTTCGGACGTGCAGCAACTTCTTGGCATGGAGGGAGAAGCTGCGGCGATCTACTTTGGCGGATTTGACAATATGCTTTCTCAAAATGCCTCGGGAGATATTCGGTCTTTTTCCTTTGCAACTAGAAACAGGCGTCCTCCGACGGATCCCGTAAATGCGATGTTGTCGCTGGCTTATGCTTTATTGGTTAGGCTGTTCAGCACAACAATTACGTCAGTAGGACTTGATCCGTATCTTGGTCTCTACCATCGGCCGCGCCATAATCGTCCTGCATTGGCACTTGATTTAATGGAGCCTTTCCGTTCAATCATTGCTGACTCATGCGTGATTCAGGTAGTAAATAACGGCGAGATCAGGCCGAATGACTTTGTGTTCAGCGGAAAGGCATGTTCGCTAAAGCCGGCCGGTCGTAAGGCATTGATTACTGCATTTGAGCGGCGTCTGGAGCATGTCACAACACATCCGTTTTTCGGTTATTGAGTTTCAATGAGAAGACTTATTGAGGTACAGTGTCGGTTGTTATCCCGTTATTTTCAGGGAGAGATTTCCGAGTATCCCCACTACTTACCACGGTAAGCAAGGATGGCAAGAGAGCGCTTGTATGTCGTTACGTATGATATCTCAGACTCAAAGCGTTGGCGTAGGGTTTTCCGACTGCTAAAAGGATTTGGGCATTGGATGCAGCTTTCTGTTTTTCAATGCAAGCTCACAGCCCGACGGAGATCCGAGATGATGGCGGGCTTAGAATGCGAAATGAATATGGCCGAGGATCATGTTCTGATAATTGATTTGGGTCCAGTCGACGGAGTAGAAGTAAAAGTTGAGAGTCTTGGAAAGCCTTATGAAGCTCCTAAACGCCAGGCCACGGTCGTGTGATGAGCCGCGCCGCTACAACCGCGAGCGCTCGGGCAGTACAATAAGTGTCATCAGTTCTCGCATACCGCTAAAATACGCTGTTGCTGTGAGTTAGCTCTTTGACTTAGGAGAATTTAAAGACAGAGACGTCACATATTCAACATTATTGTTTCACCGCTCGCAAATTCACGGTCAACTTGCTGTTCCCCAAGGGTTTACGACAGGTGCTATTTCCCGGGCTGAACGGCCTGGGCCTCTTTGAAGCACATCTATTGTGGTCGTGTAGACATCTGATACTCCTGATTTCCCGGGCTGAACGGCCTGGGCCTCTTTGAAGCCACGCTACCTGCCAATGGTGCAGTAAAGTATTTCCAATTTCCCGGGCTGTGTCCAACGACAATTAAAACTACAGTTGACGACAGTTAAAATTAGTGTTT
>JAPPGC010000127.1 GCA_028875125.1 Bacteroidota bacterium
AAAAACACTAATTTTAACTGTCGTCAACTGTAGTTTTAATTGTCGTTGGACACAGGTGTGCGTAAAGAGCTTCACAATGAGGCCACCAGAGCTTCATGGACCACTCCAACTGGATTGGACTAAATCCCTCTGCATCCATAAAGTAGTAGAGGCCGCCATGCTCTTCGTCCCATCCGAAATCTTGGGCGTTCCGAATCATGTTTCGAGATAGTTCGATCATATCGGCGTGTCCGACTCTCAGGGCTGCCTCTTGCAGGAACCAGCCGGCCTCAATCACATGTCCGGGATTCATCAGGCGTCCATCAGGTCCATCCAGACGACTACCATCCGGGGCCACGGATTCAAAGACATGATTGCCGTGTATATGCAATTGGATGCGCTTAAAGCAATCATTTATTTCGGATGAGCAGTCGGCATCAATCATGACCTCCTCGAGGAGGTTCAGCAGCATCATTGGCACAGCAAGCATTTGGGAAGGTGCCGAACCCGCCAAGGCTGGACGTCCAACTTTCGACCAGTCATAAGCCCAAGTCCAGATACGTTCAACCATAAGCCTGGCCTCGTCCACCTGTGCGCGGTGATCCATTGCACGACCATGTTCGGACAATGCCAATGCGTAAAAGCACTCCGTAAATATCTTACGCTGTTGATAGATGGGTTGGCCATCACTGGCAAGAGCAAAATACACACGCCCGTCAGGGCGCAGGGCATGATTTATGAGAAAATTCATACCGCCGGTGGCTAGTGAGCGCCACGAGTCACGCTGTTCAACGAGCCGATACAATTTGCTGAACATCCAGACCTGTCGTGCCAGGAGCCAGATATGTTTGGTGGTATCATAGACTGTACCGTCACGGTCGAGATTGTTAAAAAAGCCCCCGTGGATCGGATCCGGGGAGTGCGTTTCCCAGAACGGAAGTACACGTTCAAAAAGCTCGTGCTCATATCGGGACTGCAGGTCTATGCGTTCGTACTCAGTCATAAAAAGGGCGGGAATTGATTACATCAAAGTGCCAAACTGAACGAGTAAATTCATTGGCATAGTGGGGTTCTCCATGACTTAGGAAGAGCTTATGAATTGCCGAATTATTTTGTAATTTACATCAGGCTGTACGATTTGACTGTCGGTAATGATCGCGTGAACGCGCAAGTCTTTCGTGGCTGGGAGATTGAAGTCATGACTGAGAACAGCAGAGAGAGTGTCCGCGTCCGACCTCTTGCTACCCCCTGCCCTGCGGCCTTTGGCGGGGCCGAGATACCGATTCATTGACCATGAACATGCAGGAGCGCCAGGCAAGGAACCTTGCCATTGTCCGGGACCTCAGGGAGGGCATGAGGCGGACCGATGTAGCTCGTAAGTACGGATTGGCGCGGGAGATTGTAAGTCTGATCTCTAGTATGCAAAGCGAGGACAACCCTATCAGAAGAAAGGAGCGTGACCAGGCCATCGTACAGGACCTGCAGGAGGGCATGAGGCGGACCGATGTAGTTCGTAAGTACAGATTGGCCTGGGAGACCATAAGCCTGATCGCTAGAAAGCACCGCGCGGATATGGCTATCAGAAGAAAGGAGCGCAAGCAAGAGCGCGACCAAGCAATCGTACAGGACCTGCAGGAGGGCATGAAGAAGACCGATGCAGTCCAGAAGTACGGACTGACGTGGCAACACATAACCCGAATCGCTATTGAGCAAGGCGTGGGCATGGCTAGAATAAGAAAGGAGCGCAGGCAAGAGCGCGACCAAGCCATCGTACAGGACCTGCGGGAGGGCATGAAGAAGACCGACGCGGTCCAGAAGTACGGACTGACGTGGCAACGCATAACCCAAATCGCTATTGAGCAAGGCGTGGGCATGGCTAGAATAAGAAAGGAGCGCAAGCAAGAGCGCGACCAAGCCATCGTACAGGACCTGCGGGAGGGCATGACATCAGAGGAAGCGGTCACAAAGTACAGACTGACACCAGCGTACATCCGCAATATCGCCAGGGAGCACGGCCTGAGAAGGGAACGAGTTTCGGCCCAGGAGCTTGAAGCCAGGGACCGGGCGGTTATGCAAGACTTAAAGGGAGGCATGAGCTCCAAAGATGTGGCTCGAAAGTACGAACGGACGCAGGTACACATATTAAGGATCGCCCGGAAACACGGCGTACGCCGGAGCGAACAGAAAGCTCGGGGCCGCCAGCTCAGGGACCTCGCCATAGCCCAGGACCTGCGGGAGGGCATGAGCGTCAAGGAGGTTGTGACCAAGTACGGATTGAGCAAGGGCAGAATATACCGGATTTCTCAGAAGCAGGGCTTGGGACCGAGACGACGGGGACGTCCACCTAATTCCGCCCCCGCAGATTCGTCTTGACACGCTCTCTTAGACGGCGTAGATAGACGAGAGCGCAACCACTACGCACAAGATCCCCTGTGCTTCCAGTCACGTCGTATACCAATCCATACAATGCTCTTTATAATAAGCGCATTCCTATCCCGGACTTTCTGGAGCTACTTGGTCATCCTTGGCAGGTCATGCACAATTCCCGCTTGCCCGGGGTCACAGTTGCGGTGCATTGTAGATGCACAATGCGATCGTCTTATAGTACAGATTCTTGCCGATGGCGATAGGGTATCCAGATGTGGAAGAATATGTGTAAGTTTACACGGGTCTTTCCTTGGTGACTTGATAAGTGAACTAGTGCTTATGCAGTTCAACCAGCCGGGAATAGTCCTACTGAGCGATCTAATTTAGATCATTCATCCGTCCAATGATACATATAGGGGTCAACCGTGACTGATAGACGTAAATTCTTACAAACTGCAGCAGTTGCTGCCACGGGGCTTTCACTTGCCCCTGTAACTGTTTCCAAGCCGAGCGTGCGCCGTCCGAATCCGATTGGTGTTTCTACCTATTCGTTCTGGCGCTTCAATGGTCCGAAAGAGAACTATCCTATTGAAGATTGTATTGACCAGGCCGCAGAGATGGGATTCGATGGCATTGAGTTGCTTCACGTGCAGATGGCTTCTGAAGAGCCTGGCTACTTACAAAATCTTAAGCGCAGAGCCTTCGTTAATGGCCTGGATTTGATGGGATTCTCTACACACCAGGGATTTGTATCCCCGGAAGTGCAGGTGCGACAGCATAATATTAATGAGACCATTCGACAGATTGAACTCTGCTACGAACTTGGAATCCCAACTATGCGTCTCAACACCGGGAGGTGGGGAACCTCGGCGTCCTTTACAGCGCTAATGGATAACCGTGGGATAGAGCCACCATTGGAAGGTTACACAGACGAGGAGGCGTTTGGGTGGGTCATAGGTTCCATTGAACGATTGATCCCCAAAGCGGAGCAATGTGGTGTACTTCTTGGGCTGGAAAACCACTGGGGACTCGGACGTACGCCGGAGGGTGTGCTCAGAATTGTCGAAGCGATTGACTCACCTTGGTTGAAGGTCACACTAGATACGGGCAATTTTCTGGAAGATCCATACGATAAGCTGGAAATGCTCGCGCCCCATACTGTTTTGATGCAAGCGAAGACCTACTATGGTGGCGGGACATGGTACACGCTGGACCTAGATTATCTGCGTATCGCGGAGATCATGCGTCGGCACAACTATGCCGGATATGTATCACTGGAGTTTGAGGGGAAAGAGAGTGAGCAGACTGCTATCCCGAAGAGCCTGGAGCTCTTGCGAAGTGCATTCAGCTGAAGCTGAATGCGTGCACTACAGTACACGAGCCCGTCTGAAGCCCGGTTGGTGGAGGTACCGGATCCAGATTGTCCAGCGGGAGGCCTGTTGCTGCAGGTTGAAGTAAGCGGTATTTGCGGCAGTGATATTCATTTTTGGCAGGATCGAGTTGGCGGATATCCTGCTGCCCCGGGGCATTCCGGACACGAATGTGCGGGTGTGGTACTGGAGGGTACAGGCTTGGCGCCGGGTACGCGTGTATTGGCCTTGGCACCGGACTATGACGGTTTCGCGGAACTGCTACCCGCTTCGCCCGAGTCTGTAATTCCGATTCCTGATGGATTAAGCCCCGAAAGAGCAGTACTTGGGCAGCAATTGGGAACGGTGATTTATTGCTGCCGCAAACTTCCCAATGTATTGGACGCAACCGTCGTTGTTGTCGGTCAGGGGCCTGCGGGGCTGTTATTTTCCATGCTGCTGAATCGAATGGGGGCGCGTAAAGTTATTGGCGTTGATGTGCAGGAATGCAGGCTCCAGATGGCTGCGAAAGTTAGTGTGTCTACGGTTATCCATGCAAAGAAGGAAGATGTGGCATCTGTGGTACGAGCGCATACACAGGGGATGATGGCGGACCTAGTGGTGGAGGCGGTGGGAACTGCAAAAACAATCAATCTGTGTACTCACCTGGTTCGCAAACACGGACACATTGCATTATTCGGTGTACCTAAGACCAATGTTCTACCACTGGATGTTGAAGCCCTGTTGCGCAAGAATGTACACGTACATACCAGTGTGCTGGCGCAACACGAACCGGGGTTACGGTCTTTCCGTCTTGCACTGGATATGATTGTTGGTGGCCGGTTGGATCCATGGCCATTGGTGACGCATCGGTTGCCATTCTGCCAGATCGTAGAAGGACTGAGGTTAGCATCAACACCGGATAGCGGTGCGGTCAAGGTGCTCCTGGACTACTGACCTATGAGAGCGCGTCGTTTAGGGAGAGGGTTCCGGGCATATCTGTTACCGGGCATCGTTTTTCAGTCGGTTCTCATCGGAGGTGCATACGCAACCGGCCGAGAAATCGTAGAGTATGGGGCGCAGTACGGAGTTGCTGGTGTATGGTGCATTGTAGCATTGGGACTGGGATTTTCGGTGATGGCGGTACTTACGTTTGAGTTTGCCAGACGCCACCGAACGTATGACTACCGCAGTTTCATGCAATCGTTGGTGGGTCCATTATGGCCCCTGTTTGATGTCATTTATGCGGTAATGGTATTGGTAACCGTCGCGGTTGTGATCGCGGCTTCGGTTCGTGTTGCGGAATCGGTACTGGGTCTGCCGGAAGCACTGTCTATTGCTGTTGTAATCGTATTGGTGGTCGTTCTGGAAGTTGGAGGGCGACGTCAGATTGAGCGTTTTAAGACACTGGGTTCGGTGGTACTTTATGTCTCTTTTGCGGTATTTGCGGGGGTTGTATTGGCAGGGACATGGGAAAATATTCACCATGTGTTTCAGGCTGCTCGAGAGGTAGAGATTCCCCAGATCGGAGTGCCTGCGCTACTTTTTGTTGGGGTTTTGTATGTAGGCTACAATCTGGGGGCCATGCCGGCCACCTTATTTGTGTTGGACGATCAGCACCGATTCCGGCACACGTTGCTAGCCGGCATCGTGACTGGCATTATGGCCACCGTGCCCTTCGTATTGACCTATCTCGCACTGATGGGGCATTACGCTACAGGCGACGTACTATTGGCGGAGGTTCCTTGGCTGGAGATGCTGCCCGGTAGTCTGACTCCGGTATACGCAGTAGTAATTCTATGGACGCTTGTCGAAACGTCCACGGGCATGTTGCACGCTGTAATTCAGCGGGTAGACACGCACCTGTACAGCACTGGAAGGCGGCGCCTTTCTCGTATGCACACAGGGCTATTGACAGCGGCCATACTGTTAGCCGCCGTGGCGTGCTCCCGCTTTGGAATCATCGCATTAGTATCCCGCGGGTACGGGACATTGGCGTACGGATTCCTGCTGCTATTCGCAACTCCGCTGCTCTTTCGTCTGCTCACACGCCGCCTGTAGCAGAATCTCCTCTGACAGGCATTGGGGAAGAATGCAGAACCCTAGAGCAGGTCCACACTCTGGGCTTGGAACCCTTTGTTGCCACGGGTTACGTCAAACTCTACCCGTTGCCCTTCATCTAGTGATTTGTAGCCCTCCTTATTGACTTCAGAGTAGTGCACAAATACATCTTTATCACCGTTGTCACGCTGAATAAAGCCATAACCTTTCTCAGCACTGAACCACTTTACGGTGCCCTGTTCGCGATCTTGCATAAATGATGGTGTCTTAAGACGTTTAAGTATTTGGTTGAACGGTGTCAGTTTCTATCGGTTCTAGCCCGACCCACAGGCTACAATCCGTTCTGGATCTACCCAGAAACAGGCCCTTATACGTAGGTTTTGCCAATGGGGTGCACTAAAAGTACATTTTTTTGTAGGTTTTGCAAATTATTTGTTCATGCGATGATTGAACTCTTGCGTCCCCGGGATTATGATGTGTGCATTATTGGCTCCGGTGCCGGTGGAGGGATGGCGGCCAAAGTGTTAACCGATGCGGGGGCCAAGGTTGTTATGCTAGAGGCAGGGCATCCCTGGTATGCTGAGTCGCATAGTGCGATGTTCAAGTGAAATTATGATTCTCCGAGACGTGGTAGAGCGATTCCGACCAAGCAATTTGGGGAATTTGATGGTACCACCGGTGGATGGAGCATAGCAGGTGAGCCCTATACGCATGCCCCGGGTACTGAATGGGACTGGTTCAGGGCGCGCTGTCTAGGTGGGCGCACAAATCATTGGGGCAGGATCTCGTTACGTTTTGGACCGGACGACTTTAAGCGGCGCAGCATTGATGGTCTGGGGGATGATTGGCCCATTGGCTATGAGGA
The DNA here is from genome assembly GCA_028875125.1 of Bacteroidota bacterium. Lineage (GTDB taxonomy): Bacteria > Bacteroidota > Rhodothermia > Rhodothermales > Bin80 > Bin80. The sequence continues at coordinate 6,622 of JAPPGC010000127.1, forward strand.
TATCAGTCCATACTACGACAAGGTAGAGGATTACGTGGGGGTATTCGGTTCTGAGGAGGGGATGCGCAACGAGCCGGATGGGCATTTTTTGCCACCACCGGAACCGCGTTGCTATGAGAAGCTTCTGCAGAAAGCCTGCAGGGGAATGAGTATTCCGGTAATTCCTTCCAGACTCTCCATTCTTACCCGCCCCCACAATGGGCGCCCGGCGTGTCATTATTGTGGGCAGTGCGGACGCGGTTGTTCGACGAATTCGAATTTTTCTTCTCCTTCGGTATTGATCCGGCCCGCTGAGCAAACGAACAACCTGACGCTCATCACAAATGCCATGGCCCGTGAGATCCTGACGGACGAGAATGGGTTGGCCACCGGTGTGTCTTACATAAACAAGGAGGATGGTCAGGAACAACAGGTACGAGCAAGTATCGTGGTGGTCGCTGCAAGTGCCTGTGAGTCGGCCAGGCTGTTGCTGAATTCACGCAGCACCCGCCATCCAAATGGTCTTGCGAATTCAAGCGACTGCGTTGGACGGTACGTGACCGATTCTACGGGTACTTCCGTGATGGGGGTTGTGCCTGCATTGCTGGGCAATCTTCCTCACAATGAAGATGGAGTAGGTGGTATGCATGTCTATGTGCCGTGGTGGCTAGAGGACGAAAAGCTTGATTTTGTAAGGGGGTATCACATTGAGCCCTGGGGAGGAAGGCAGATGCCGTCGTATGGATTCTTGGGAGGAATTCAGCGAATGAATCATACGAGCGACGATGGAACCCCGCGCCCACGGGGTGGCGGCGGTTACGGAGTCCAGCTCAAAGAAGACTACAGGCGCCTGTACGGTGCGGTAGTAGGGCTTAGTGGCCGCGGAGAAATGATCGCACGGCGTGAAAATCGGTGTACGATTGATCCACACCAGGTTGATCAGTACGGTATACCTGTTCTGCGGTTTGATGTGACGTGGAGCGATCAGGAATATGCCCAAGTAAAGCACATGCAGGAGACCATGCGCAGTATCATCTACGCCATGGGCGGTGAACCTACAGATACTATGCCCTCAAGGGAGGAGGGCTATGGAATTCTGCCGCCCGGCCGGATCATTCACGAGGGGGGCACGACGCGCATGGGCCACGATCCCCGTACCAGCGTGCTCAACAAATGGTGTCAGGCACACGATGCTAAGAACGTTTTTGTGGCGGATGGTGGACCGCTTGTTTCTCAAGCCCACAAGAACATTACTTGGACCATACTGGCACTAGCCTGGCGCGCCAGTGAGTACATTGTCGAAGAACGAAAACGAGGACATCTTTGATGGATCGACGTCAATCCATAAAGCTGATGGCATCCGCATCCCTTTTGTCGGGGATCCCTATTGCTAACGCTCCGGCTGAGGGTACAACTCTTCAGGAATCGGAAACAGATACGGAGGCTACATTTTTCAACGAACACGAAATAGCTACCATCACGGTACTGGCAGATATGATTATTCCTGCGGATGATCGTAGTGGCAGTGCTTCGGAGGCCGGAGTGGTTGAATTCATTGACTTTAATGTGGGTGACCAGGAAGAACTCCAGGTACCCATTCGGGGTGGGCTGGCGTGGCTGGATGCGTATTGTCGCAAACAACACGGGACCTCATTCGTGGAATCAGATCGGGGACAGCGTGAGCAGATTCTTGACGCGATTGCTTGGCCATCCAAGGCTGCACCGGAATTAAGTGCGGGCGTAGCCTTTTTCAACAGATTCAGGGACTTGGTAGCATCCGGTTTCTGGTCAAGCAAGATGGGGGTGGATGATCTACAGTATTCCGGGAATGTTTATGTCCAGAAGTGGACAGGTTGCCCGCAGGAGGTACTGGAGAACTTGGGAATTGCTGAGTAAGGCGAGAAGATTTCTACCAGATTCCAACCCCCATTGGCCCCTATAGTCGTGACTTGGGCATTGTCCAAAGACGGAAGCGCCTAGGGAAGGCGAAGAGTCCAAGTTCTAATTTGGTATTGAACCAAAGGGTACGAACAAGTCCGCAGGCAAGAGGGAGCAACATGAGAGCGAGGCCTAGAAGATCAAGTGCGCAATGAAGCACTTCGTTCGCTAGGGGGCGGCGCATTTCAATGATGACGTGCCCGTCAAGGAATACTTTGAATTCAAGGTACGTACCGCCGTAGTTTCGCATGATTGACAGAGGTCGAGAGAAGACCCCGAATACACTGACTCCGACAATGCCACAGTATTCGGTCGGATTGTCAACATTCTCGAAGTTGCTCGCAGCCATGTCGCATGAACGGCCAGTAGCACGATGGTGGTCGCATATTGCCCGGTCGGACGTGAAATCGTAGAGGGTGAACAGAAGGGGAGGGGACGGTGGACTGCTGTAAGGCCATGAATGAAGATCTTTCGAAGCGGCTGACACAACGCTATGGATAGGGCTTCTCCCCCGTGCTCTTTTAGATTATGTGGGAATTATATTAAACGTACATTGGCCGCACTGGAGCCATTCTTTCCCAGTTAGGGAGAGAATAAAGCAACAAGAGATTCTCTCCCCAGTGGGTAGAGGATTGGGTGGGAGTGGAATACTTCACACACGGGGGCAGAAATTTGACACCAATACAGTGCTCAACGGGTGTCAAGTCCTCGGTGTCCAAATCCGTCTTACCCGTCCCTGTCAAGGCAAGGCTCCGGCGGCAATTGGCAATCAGGAGTATTTTGTGGTGAATTCGGACATGGACCTGCCGTGCGGTAACCAATGTTGCGTAGAATAATCTCCGTTGGTATCCAATGGGTTGAGACCGTGTAGCCACCTCCAAAGAAACCATAGCCATTCTCCACATTTGAAAATGTACCAGGCTCAATCAAGAGATTGGGGTCAAATGAGTCGTCGGGAGGGGACCATTGTTCATCCGCTGCCAAGAATTGAAAGTAGATGCGGCGCAATGCAATGTGGTCCGGGGAGAGGCAACTGAGCTCAAACTGTTCCTGAACAATGGCGAAATCGTCACGCAAATTAAGCTCGTAGCGCCAACCATTGGCAATGGGTTCCTCTTTTCCCGAGTACGAGACCTCGACGGGCAGACGGACAGCAGGTGGAGTGGCCGATCCAGGTGGCCATGGATTCGCGGGTGGTAGGGTGATCGCATCGTATATAACGGTCACATCTATCAGGTTCGGCGGCTTGCCGTGAATCTGGATAGGAACAATGACGCGATTACGCTCATCGGTAAGCTCCACTTTAACGGGCGGAGGAATCGTTACTTCGGCGCTTGATTCAGCGCCATCGGAACGTCGCACAACCAGCCGGTAACGTTCTTCGTATCGGGCGCGGAATGCCGCCTCAAACACATGGCCTACACTGCTGTCACTGTACGTGATCTCGCGGTCAATCCATGTATGTGCTTCCCCCGTTGTCAGGTTGATCGAGGTCACGTTTGCATCAATGGGTCCGGCACGATCAACGCCCAGACGTTCCTCAATCGAAAATACACGGACCCGTTGCGTATCGGAGTGCGCATCCAAGTAGCCCCAGATTGTGAAGGGTCGGTCTTCGCCGATGACCGGGTCAATGGGTTGATCACAACTGGTCAGGAACGATACAGCAAGCAGCAGCGCAGCAGTACGAATTAAATGGATCCTACGCATTAAAACTCAAATTTAATGCCCGCCGTCGGGATGATTGGCAGTTGATTGTTACGCTCAGCCGTGAAGATGTCCAGCGAGAAAAGATTGCTTTTGTTGTAAACGTTGATCACGCCGGCCTGTAAGGTGATGAACGAATCGTCACGGTATTGAAAAACGCGATCAACCGAAAGGTCGAGGCGATGATAACTGGGCAATATGCCCTCGAATGGTCGGTCGTAAATTACACGGGCCAAACCTGGCTCGGTAGATACATCCACAGGACCATCCAAGAGCACAAAACCATCAAAGCCTCGGATCTGACTGTAGGGTAGGCCGCTCCCGAAATTCCAGCGTGCGCTCACATCAAATTTCCTCCATGTGAAGCTCGCAAGTACATTTACCTGATGCCTGCGATCGTGCGGCGGTCGATATCTGACCTCGTTCGTGCCGAACCAGATGGGCAATGATTCCTGCATAGCATTGTATTCTACCGATGAGAGGCCGTAGTTGACGAAGCCATAGTAGCTGGTTCCACGAAGCTCCATTCTTAGATCTAGCCCTAGTGCGCGTCCAGATGCTTCCTGCAGGCGAGTTGTGAACCGGGGAAAAGCAGTCCATTCTGACACAAATAAACTTGAAAAATCCTTGTAGAACAGTTCGGCAGACACATTCATTCCCGGCCGCAGGGAGGTACTGTACCCGAATAAAGCGTGAATTGAGTTGGGAAGACTCCCGGTCGGTGAACCAGTCCATGCCGTAAAAACATTGGTCGCATCCCTTCGGTCGTTCAGACCGACCATTTCCTGACGGTAAAGCCCTCCGGCCAGACTGAATTGGTGTTCACCCAGCTCATAGAGTACACGTACACGCGGTTCAAAATGAAATCCCTGGTCACCAAGGAATTCCGCAATAAGTCCAAAGCGCCCCTTGAAGCTGGGAGTAAAGGTTATCTCTGGTTCAAAGTATGCGCCTGTCGAGAGGATCCGATCACTGGTAAAGTCCAGATTCTGGAACAGTCCATCTAGGCTGGCATCCAGCCTAGGCGCCCGCAAATAAAATCCCCAGTCCACATTCGTGCGGCGGCCATAGTTGGTTAGGTTCACCGTCAGGTTGAATCCCTCGATGTCACTGGAGCGCACCGGCTCATCGCGAGGCCCTCGTTCCATATTTAGGATTGATACGGAAAAGAGAACCTCTCCAAGCATTGGCAGGCTCGGCGGAGCAACTAACCAACGCGCGCCGTAAGCAGTGTTGTTCCAGCGGATTTCATCACTCTCCTCATTGACGGTGTCCAAGGTACCACGATCATAGGTGTGTATGGCACTGATAGAAGCCTGGTGGCTGTCGCTGATGATCCAGTGAACCTTACCGAAGAAATCGCCAAATGTATAGGGAACCGGTTGGCTGATGTAACTGGATGCGACGCGCTCGATCGTTGAGGCGCGCCCCGAAAACAAATACGACATGCGTCCCCGCTTGACCGGGCCTTCCAGTATTGCCATACTTACGAAAGGCGCAAAAGAAAATGTCCTGCGCGATTCCTGAAGGTTACCATTGCGGGTATGCACATCAATGACGGAAGACATACGACCAGAATACTTGCTACTGAATGCGCCGGCATGAATGTCCGCATTACGAAGTATGTCGGACGAGAAAGCCGAGTAAAAACCGAGTATATGGAAGGGTTGATATATATACATCCCGTCTAGCAGCGAGAGATTATGGGAGGGCTCTCCGCCACGGATGAATACCTGTCCTCCGCGGTCCCCAATGGACACCACCCCAGGCATGGCGGAGAGATACGAGACCAAGTCCCCCGAAACGTCCGGGGTAGGAACAAGATCTACATCTGCCGGCCGGACGGTCTGTACTCCAGCCGCGACCATAGCTCCTCCTTCACGTTCCCCTTCAACAACTAGCGCTTCCATCTCAACCCCGGGATTTAGCGCAATTGTGAGTCTAGCCGTCTGATCTTCAGCAAGATCAAGCGTATCGGTGAACGTCTCATACCCAATGAAGGAGGCCCGCAGGAACCAACGTCCCGGCTGCAGACGAACAACGATAAAGAACCCATCATCGTCAGCTATATCTCCGCGCAGATTCCCTGTAGCATCACGCAATGCTACGTTAACACCTTGGAGTGCCTGTCCATCTGATGCATCAGTCACAAACCCCCGGACAGTCGCAGTTTGTGCTTCTGTCCTCGGAACACAGAAGAGGAATAACGCCATACACAACAACAGCCAACACTTCGACACAGTATTCATGGAGATACGCCACATTCAGGGTGTCCGCAAGATAGGAAATTCGAGTTTCATGCGAGCTACATGAAACCGAGTTCCAGTCTGGCCTCTTCGCTCATCATTTCAATGGTGAAGGGGGGATCGAAAGTTAATTCGACATGGGCGTCGGTTACCCCTTCGGTAAGCATCACCACAGATTCCACCTGGCTCGGCAGACTGTCCGCGACGGGGCAGTTGGGGGTTGTCAATGTCATTGTAACGAATGCGCGGTCGTCCTCATCTAGTCGGACCTTGTAGATGAGCCCCAGATCGTACACGTTGACTGGAATTTCCGGGTCATAGACCTGCCGAATAGATGCGATAACCTCGTCAGCCAGTCCGGCGGTCTTGGCATTATCAATTATTTCACAATTCATATGGATTCGGCCATTAATGCTTCTCTGTGAATACGTTCAAGCATGCGATTTAATCCATTTTTTCGGCGGGCGGTTATTAGACTTGGCAGACCAACATCATGAATAAGCGCCACTAAATCAGTCTCGAGGATGCTCCGAGGCAGCTGGCCGTTCGTTAGACGGATCAGTAGTGCAATCATTCCGCGCGTAATCAATGCGTCACTGTCCGCCTCAAAATAAATACGGCCATCACGAACCGTGCTGTGTAGCCAGACCATTGCCAGGCATCCATGAATCCGGTTAGCTTCGGTTTTGAGCGAGGTCTTCATTGACGGCAGTTCTTCGCCGAGTTCAATCAAATATTCTCTTTGTCCGTCAGCATCCTCGAACAACTCCATGTCTTCAAGTATGGCTGATTTTCGACTTTGAATAGTCTCCTCGTTGGACGGAATATCATTCTTGCAGGTGGGGGCGTCAACGGTCGTTGGCCCTGCGTGGCTGCGAGGCCCGGCGGCAATCTCTTTTAGCCGGGTCACAAGCGTATCAATGTCTTGCTTAGTGTTGTAAGCCCCGAGAGAGGCTCTGACAGTGCCAGGAATTCCCAGGTGCTCCATCAGAGGCATTGTGCAGTGATGGCCTGTGCGCACGGCGATGCCGGTTTGATCCAAAGCATACCCCACATCATAGGGATGCTTGCCCTCCAAAAGGAAACTAATCACACCAACCTTCTCCGGACTCGTACCGACAATTCTAAGACCAGGCACAGTACCGACCTGTAAGTGGGCGTAATGCAGGAGCGATTTTTCTCTTACTCGAAGAGACTCAAGGCCGATGCTGTCCATGTAGTCAATTGCCGCAGCCATCCCAAGGACACCGGCAATGTTAGGAGTGCCCGCTTCAAATTTATGAGGAATATCTGCCCAGGTGGAGGACGTGCGATGCACTTCTTCAATCATGTCTCCGCCGCCGTGCCAGGGAGGCAGTTGATCTAGGATTGTTTCTCTGGCATAGAGGAAGCCGATTCCCGTTGGACCATATGCCTTATGACTGCTTGCACAATAAAAGTCACAGTCCAATGCTTCCATGTTCAGTGGCAGATGAGGGAAACCCTGTGCGCCGTCAAGAAGAACTGCAATGCCCCTTGTATGGGCCTCTTCAATGATCTGCTCCACAGGGTTGAGGGTCCCTAGACTGTTGGAAACATGCCCTAGGGTGACCAGGCGCGTTCGGTCATTCATCCGGTCAACAAATGCATCCAGGTCTAGCGTTCCATCCGGTAGCACGTCTGACACACGCAAGCGAGCCCCGCGTTTCTGAGCAAGCAATTGCCAGGGCACAAGATTGGAGTGATGCTCCATGACCGTGGTCAGGATTTCATCCCCCGGCCCGATTGTCTTGTCCCCAAAAGTGGAAGCAACAAGATTGATCGCTTCGGTAGTTCCGCGAGTGAAGACAATAGAACGTTCACTTGGTGATCCAATAAATTGTGCCAGGCGTTGTCGAGAGGTCTCGTAACGTTCAGTGGCACGCTGACTCAAATAGTGTACACCACGGTGCACATTACTGTGTTCGTTAGTGTAGTAGTTCGCCAAACAGTCAATTACACATTGCGGTTTGAGCGAAGAAGCTGCGCTGTCCAGATAGACCAACGGATGCCCGTACACTTCCTGGCGAAGAGTCGGAAAATCTTCCCGAATACGGGTGTCACTTATCGCAGTAAGGTCTGACATTGCGCGGAGAGCCCGCGTCAACGCAGCATGCGCTCCACATGGTCGTAGAGTACATTATGCAAGGCTGCAACGGGCACTTTTTCGATGATTTCGCCGGCGAATGAGGTCAGCATAAGGCGACGGGCTTCCTTCTCTCGAATCCCACGCGAGCGAAGGTAAAATAACCCGTCCTTATCTAACTGACCAGTAGTTGCTCCATGAGAGCACTTAACATCGTCAGCATAAATTTCTAGTGCAGGTTTTGAATACATACGTGCGGTATCCGAGAGCACAATACTTCGGTTAGTCTGGTAGGCATTCGTCAGCTGCGCATCCTGACGAACGAGAACTTTGCCGTTAAATACGCCGATCGCACGATCATCCAAAATACCTTTGTAGTACTCTGAGCTGAAACAGTTGGGCTTGGCGTGGTCGACGAGCGTAGTGTTGTCTACATGGGAGTGTCCACGTGCCACAAAAAGTCCATTAAGCAGACTTTCGCAGTTTTCTGCGTCGGGCAGGATCGAAAGATTGTTGCGTACCAACTCTCCTCCAAACGTAAACACACCGCTGTGGAATTTGCTGTTGGCATCCTGATAAACACTCAGGTTGGTAACACGGCTCATTTGCGGTATTCCAACTTGCAGATCCAGGTAATCAACGTTGGCACCGCTGCCGACACGAATCTCAGTCACTGCGTTGATCAATAGTGAAACCGGATCCGCAAGCTCGGTCGAATGGACAATCTGCACCGACGCCCCATCGGCTACATGAATCAGGGTTCTTGGCTGCAGGAGGGTCGGCTGATCATTCGAAACCACATGAATAACATGGACCGGCTTATCAAGAGTAACCTCGGGTGCAACGGTCACCACGACTCCGTCTTTTACAAAAGCAGTATTAAGTGCAGTGAAGGGTTCCTGAGCATAGTCAGCATAACTACCTAGATGCGTCTGCACTATATCATGTTCAGCAACAGCGGAAAGGCTCTCAACCGAGACCCCCAACGGGAGTTCGTCAAGATTTGATTGTTCCGGCGCAAAGCAGCCATTAACAAGCACCACAACATATGCGTCCAACGCTTCAATACCTTTGGCGGTGGCCTGGCCCTTGCCAGCCACTTGGTAAGGGCGGTTGATTACCGGAGTCACATTAGTGTACTTCCAGGACTCATTTTTCCGTCCAGGAAAGCCGGTCTGCACAAAGCGATCAATCGCCTTCCTTGAAAGGTTCGAAAGTGCGTCTGCCGTACCATTCAAGGACTGGTACCTTTCATAGGCCGCCAGAAAACGGTCTTCCGCACGTTTGTCCATCAGTTTGGGCATACTCTCTTTGGCCGTCATACTGCTAATTCTTCGTGAACCCAATCATATCCGTGTTTTTCAAGCTCGAGCGCAAGTTCTTTGCCCCCGGACCTGACAATACGTCCGTCCACCATCACATGGACAAAGTCAGGCACGATATAATTGAGCAGACGCTGGTAGTGGGTGATCACCAGGAACGCACGAGATGGCGTACGCAACTGGTTAACGCCGCGCGCGACGCTACGTAGCGCGTCAATGTCAAGCCCGGAATCAGTTTCATCCAGAACTGCCAGGGTAGGCTCAAGCATAGCCAGTTGGAAGATTTCATTTCGCTTTTTCTCACCACCCGAGAATCCCTGGTTTACCGAGCGTTGTTTTAAGCGCGGATCCAGTCCAATCAAGGCGGCTTTTTCCCGGGCCAAGCGCAAGAGATCGGCGGCCCCGAGGGGGGCTTGTCCCCGGTGTTCGCGGATTGTATTGACGGCCTGTTTGAGAAAATTCATCATGCTCACGCCTGGCAGCTCTACCGGATATTGGAAAGCGAGAAAGATTCCCTCGCGTGAGCGCTCGTCTACGTCCATATCCAGGAGGTCTTCTCCCCGATAGTGAACGGAGCCGCCGTCAATCTCATAATCATCTCGTCCTGCGAGAACGGCAGCCAGGGTACTTTTTCCTGATCCATTTGGGCCCATAATGGCGTGAACTTCGCCGGCATTCACTGAAAGATCAACGCCCTTCAGTATGGGCATATCTTCGACGGAAGCCTGTAGCCCCCGGATATCTAAAATTGGTGTCATTTCTCGTTATATGAGAAGTACGATCCGCCAGTGATACTTATCCGACGGATCCTTCTAGTTCAATGGCAAGGAGCTTTCGAGCCTCGACGGCAAACTCCATGGGTAATTTGGTTAGAATCTCTTGACAGAATCCGCTCACCAGAAGCTTAATCGCGTCCTGTTCACTGATCCCTCGTTGTTGGCAGTAGAACATCTGATCTTCTCCCACCTTGCTGGTGGTTGCCTCATGTTCTACCTTGGCGGTTGGATTGTGAATCTCCAGATAGGGAAATGTGTGTGCACCGCACCGGTCCCCCAGAAGCATGGAATCACATTGCGCAAAATTGCGAGCGTTCTCAGCTCCCTTGTTGATCCGTACCAATCCACGGTAGCTGTTATTTGAACGACCGGCCGAAATACCTTTGGATATAATAGTGCTGGATGTATTTCGTCCCAGGTGGAGCATTTTGGTTCCGGTGTCAGCCTGCTGCTGGCCTTTGGTGAAGGCCACTGAATAGAATTCCCCGGTTGAATGATCTCCTTTCAGGATCACGCTGGGGTACTTCCAGGTGATTGCAGATCCTGTTTCAAGTTGCGTCCATGAGATCTTGGATCCAGATCCTTCACATATCCCCCGCTTTGTCACAAAATTAAATACTCCTCCCTTCCCTTCATTATCACCGGGATACCAATTCTGGATGGTTGAATATTTAACCTCGGCATCTTTATGTGCGATAATCTCAACTACAGCAGCATGGAGTTGATTTTCATCCCGGCGTGGCGCGGTACAGCCCTCAAGATAGGATACGAATGATCCTTCATCAGCAACGATCAATGTACGTTCAAACTGTCCGGTGCCTGCCTCATTAATCCGAAAATAGGTAGATAGCTCCATCGGGCAGCGAACACCGGGGGGGATGTAACAGAACGATCCGTCGCTAAATACAGCAGCGTTAAGAGCGGCGTAAAAGTTATCCGTATAGGGCACAACACTACCCATATACTTGCGCACCAAATCACCGTGGTTCTCTATGGCTTCGGTGAAGGAGCAAAATATGATTCCGAGCTTGGCAAGTTCTTCCTTGAAGGTAGTCGCGACTGAGACGCTATCGACAACAGCATCCACGGCTACACCAGCCAGCACTTTTTGCTCTTCAAGGGGAATCCCCAGTGCTTCAAACGTTTGAAGAAGCTCGGGATCAACCTCATCCAGACTTTCGTAGCGCGGTTTACTTCCGGGTGCCGAATAATAGCTAATCTCCTGAAAATCAATCTCCGGATACTCCAGGTGGGCCCAGCGAGGATACTTATCCTGGTCGGAGGCAAGTTTTTCCCAGTGTCTGAACGCACGCAGTCGGTTTTCTAACATCCAGTCAGGATCTTGCTTTTTCGATGAGATCAGTCGGATCACATCCTCGCTCAATCCTTTCGGGATTGTATCGGAGGCAATAGCTGTCGACCAGCCATGCTCGTAGTCACTTTCGGCTACTTCGTGCAGGTATTGAGTATCAGTGTTCATATTGGGTGCAAGACAAATTTCGTAACACCCCGAAAGGGTGTACCGATCCGTCGGCGAACGACACGGAATAAACCTTCATCGGTGTTCTTCGTTCCTGTCTTTGGCTTGCAGGATGACAACCAAACTTCATATTGCACATGGTTCTGAGTATAACAGACCGGGCCCGTTCACAGCTGCAGAGGGTAGCCTCGCAGGAAAGTGTAAACCTGGATAAGGCGTATCTACGTTTAGCGGTTGTTCAGGGAGGCTGTTCGGGGCTCACATATGATTTGGGCTGGGACACCGAAGTAAAGTATGGTGACGAACAACTTGATGTAAATGGGTTGTCAGTTGTGATAGATCGTCGCAGCAGGCTTTATCTGGATGGTGCAGAGCTGGATTTCACTGATGGGCTGGAGGGCAAAGGATTTCATTTTTCTAATCCGCAGGCATCAAGGACTTGCGCTTGCGGAGAATCTTTTGGACTATAGTTCCCCCTCCTATGCGGGCAATACGTCCCAGTTGACGCTGCGTCGGTTGGGCTCACGGTGGAATATCGGGCGCGAGGATGGGTCCAATCAGACAGATCCATCGCATGATTGCTGTATGCGTTCGTTCTCCATGGTCGGATCCTTTCTTTCAGAGCGTTCGCTTGGCATCGGTGCTTACGTTATTCTGTGCCTGGGTCTGGTTTCTCTGGTAGCGGCACGGCTAACGGTCACGGTAGGCGGAGCCGTGCGCGACGCCGAAACTAGCGAAACCCCGTAGTTGGCGAATGTCTTCATTGAGGATACGGGCCAGGGAATTGTCTGAACAGGACTCAGCGATCTGAATGAACCGCCGACAATATTAAGGTTGGTTCGGGTGTTTAAAGTGGCTTCAACAGCCGCAGTTTGGACGTGAGGTCGTAGTGAGCGAGTAGCCATCGTTCACGCCTTAGTGCCGTCCGGCATTGCGCTTTTGCGTGTGCTCCGATGCTGACTGTACATGCGAGACGGATCGTAGCATAATTGGCACAATTTTTGCCGAAGAATTCGAACATAGCCGCCGAATGAATGCAAACGATTGTCGATGGGGATTTCCCGCTGGTACTGCTTGCTATCATTTCACACTTTTCGGCCATTACCAGTCAAACTTCGGCAACTCAAACGCCATGATTCGTATGCGACTAGTAACTCCACTTCACCACCTGCTGCTCATTTTCATAGTGGCACTTTCTACCCAAGTTGCGACGGCGCAGGAAACTGTCGTGCGATACATCACTGACGACGATAGTCCACCAATTTCGGACATTGAGGGCTATTTTCCCATTGGTCCTGATTCAGCAATCGTGGCCGACAATACCGGAGCCCTGTTCCTTCTGGTTTCTGATCGCAAGGTCCGAATGATAGGCCAGCATTCTGAGGGGCCGTGTGCACACACGGACGTGACCTCGTTTACCGTCGCCGGTGATACTGTCTTTGTACTTGATCGGCAGTTCGGAAGGATTACGGGCTACGAGATCAGTAGTGGCACATGTTTGATGGAATTCGGGGATCCGGAATTGAGCAGGTTTAGCAGACTCGGACGGTTAGAGGGCTGGTTTTACCTAGTGGCCACCGCTTATACGGCAACGACACCAGAGGACGAATCTCTGTTGTACCGAATGAGCGCATCCAGTAAGCTTGAGTCTCTTGCACTCACAAAATCATCAATTGGTGCTAACTTGATGCCTATGCCCCTGCGATTCGGGAATTCGTTGGTCTACATCAAGGAAGCAGACGGCATACTTTTTCTAGTCTTGCCCCAGACACACAGGATATGGAAGTACAACACCCGGAACGGTGCCGTCTCCTTTATCGAACTGGAGCACGACTCACCCAATTTTGGGCCGGTAAAGGATTTAACCCGGGCATCGAAGCTCCTTTCGGAAATAGAGATGGAATGGGATTTATTCCTGCTGGCTGATCACGTTGCTGTTTTCTCGACAGGGGCGGAAGGTCCAAGGTTGAGTCTGTATTTGTACGAGGGCGATCTGATGGCACGGGGCCCGGTTTCCGAAGCTCCCATGTTCTCCAGCGGAAACAACCTGTACGCGCTGGTATCTACTGAGTCCGAATCGCAGCCGTACGAGATCCGTGTAGTCGAGCCACCTCCGGCACGGTGACTCTGGTGAGGGTCCCCGCCACTATGGCTGAAGCGGACTACGTCTCACTGGTATAACAGCACGTTATTTTCAGAGCGCGTGATGTACGAGAGTGTATCTACTCGCCGGCGGGCAGGAACTCGGCCGGAATCGGTAAGCCGGGCCATTCCGGTTGCCAGAAAATGGTCACTATCCACCAGCGATCGTCTTTGTACAGCAGTTGGAAGCTGTTGATGCCCCGGGTAAAAGGCTCCGTGCCCTCCTCAAGCGAACGGTAAGACTCATACGTGCTGAATGCATGGACTAAGTTGCCGTAATGCTGGGCTGAGCGGTCGATCTCCAACTCGTAGAACGCGTCCTGGAGGAATGCCTCGCTGGTCCGCTCCATGAACTCCGTCGGCGTCCAGGAGATATATGATGTAGCACCTGTGGAATCGCGCACAATCGGGATCAGCCGTGTATCGGGAAGAAAAAGCGAGTGAAATCGCTCCCAATCGATCTCCCGGCCAACTGGACCGGAAATCACATCGTAAACAGCCGTCAAGATGGCATCCACGGAACTCACATCGTCTGGATTGGCTTCTTGCGCCTGTGATGCAGCCTGCAGGGATAGCAGTAAAGCCGTGATCAGTAGAAGTCTTCGCATTAGAAAAGCAATTTTGGATCTTATAGATGCCATTGCATGACAGGTTCCTAGCCGGGACTTGTACTCCGGTACTAAACCATACCCTACTTGCCGTCATATCTACACAAGGCATTAAAAAGCTTGTGGTTGTGAGACTCTATTCCAGCGAACCCGATCCATGTGGAAGTTGCGCATCCTAACGGTCGAGCATCATCCACTGATAAATATTGACCACTGGAGTTTGATCGGAGGTGACGCGGTACTGAAGTCCTCCGAGGCTGATGTCCAGTACACCAAATGTGTCTTTGGGAGCGATTTCCCAATGCCAATAAAATCTAAGACCCGTGCTGTACATGAATGTCAGATGTCAAGAGGTGGAGGTTGGAGAACGCAAATACGCAGACTGAGAGATTGCTAAACGGGAAGGGGCTTCTTATCTTTCCACGTGGTCTACAGATAACAACGGTCAAGATTATGAGCGTTCGCCATTTCCTCTGGGTATCGTCTTTTTTGCTGCTTGTGGCAGTGCCAGATACATCCGTCTTCGCACAGCCTGCCGAACCGGGGCCTGTGCAAGACGGCTATCCCAAGAATTGGGACATTGACATTTTACACTATGCCTTCGCATTGCAGCTCAGTGACACCACTGACATCATCATGGGACAGGCCACCATAGAAGCGCGATATCTGGCGCCGGGACAGTCAACTTTGCGGCTTGATCTGATCAATCAGTCAGAATCTCTGGGGGGTAACGGTATGACTGTCAAGCGTGTGCATATGGACGGCACTGATCTGGTTTTTCGTCATGAAGATGATCAGATACTTGTTGAGTTGGGGCGAGAGGTGCCGGCGCAAGAGCGTATTGAGGTCGCGGTTGAATATTACGGTATTCCGGCTACGGGCCTCGAAATTGGATTGACTAAGCACGGCGACAGGTCCTTTTTTAGTGATAATTGGTCCTCACGTGCCAAAAACTGGCTTCCTACCGTCGATCACCCTTACGATAAGGCTACGAACGAATTCATCATTACCGCTCCGAATCATTATCAAGTAATCTCAAACGGCCTGCTCAAGGAGGAGACCGACCTGGTGGATGGGATGCGTCTGACTCACTGGAAAAACAGCGTGCCGATCGCAACCTGGCTTTATGTACTTGGCGTCGCGGAGTTCGCTGTTCAATATGTGGATGTTTTCGACGGCAAATCCATCCAAACTTGGGTGTACAAACAGGATCGGGATGCCGGATTCTACGATTTTGCAGTCCCGACAAAGCAGTCGCTGGCTTTTTTCACCGACCTTGTGGGTCCATTTTCCTACGAAAAGCTCGCTAACATCCAATCAAATTCCGTAGGGGGTGGAATGGAAGCGGCATCGGCCATCTTTTACGGAGATCGCTCGGTGACCGGCACA
The DNA here is from genome assembly GCA_028875125.1 of Bacteroidota bacterium. Taxonomy (GTDB): domain Bacteria; phylum Bacteroidota; class Rhodothermia; order Rhodothermales; family Bin80; genus Bin80. The sequence continues at coordinate 22,313 of JAPPGC010000127.1, forward strand.
CGGGACAGGCGCTGGCAGCATGTAATCGTGCATGAGGTTGCACACCAGTGGTTCGGTAATGCCGTCACAGAATATGAATGGAATGATCTCTGGTTAAGTGAAGGGTTCGCCACATACTATACACTGCTTTTTCGGGCACATGCGTACGGAAGAGATGATTTTGTGGTGGGGCTCAAGAATGCCCGCGATCGTGTCTTTGCACACTATGAAGACGATTATGATTTCCGAATTATTCGCGAACATCTACCCGATCTGAACAATGTGTCCGGGAGTATGATTTATCAAAAAGCGGCCTGGGTGTTGCATATGCTTCGAGCACTGGTAGGCGAAGAAGCATATAATCAGGGGGTCCGGACCTATTATGCCGCCTACAAGGACCGTAATGCCTCGACAGGCGATTTTCGCCGTCATATTGAAGAGGCTTCCGGCATGAAGCTGGGATGGTTCTTTGACCAGTGGCTGTATCAGGGCGGTGTAGTGTATGTGGACGGTTACTGGCAATATGATGAGGAATCAAACGAACTTGAGATTTCTCTCCGACAGACCCAACCCACCTACACTTTTCGCATCGCCCCCGTTGTTGATATCGTCTACGACGACGGTTCCAAAGAGCGCCTAACCCTTGAGCTTGACGGCAACCTGCCTATGGAACACCGAAGTAAAGTGGCAAAGTCTGTGAAAGAAGTGATCCCGGATCCCGATACGGAATTACTCGCCCGATGGACATTCGTCCAAAGGTAACGAAGCAAACTTTTTGCTGGTAACTGGCCCTTCCCGTTACTTAGAGTACCTGATCGGCTTACAGGACAAGGCCTAATTGCGAACCCAACGAATCCGATCCCCCTCTACGATTCCTCTTGTGTCGGTAAATCCGCCGGGGACCTCCAGTACGAACTGCGCTGGTTGTCCACCAACAATAGGCTCATCAGAAAAGGGCTTCGCGCGCTTAGCAATGTCCACGACCACTGAATCAGCAGAAATAAAGAGCAGATCCAGGGATAACGGTGTATTGCCCATCCAAAATTGCCGAGGCTCCTGCCTGTCAAATACGAACAGCATACCTGATTCAGGTGGGAATGATGTTCGCTGCATCATACCTCGCTCACGAAGGGAATCTGTGTCGGCGATCTCAATATTCAGAGAGAGGATGGGTTCGCCCGTGCGAAGAAAATCAAGCGTTCCGTCGACTCTGAATGGGATATCCGGTAGTGACGGGGTTGGTGTAGTCTCAGATGAATTCTGGCACGAGGCCGTCAAGAGAATCAGAAGCACCAGGAAAATGGAATATTTCATTCTCAATCACTCAGTTTTTTCCATCGAACACGTGTTGAAGTGTCAATCCCAAACCGGTCACTGAATCCCCCACGCACTTCAACTACATATTGCGCAAGGTCAGTGGATCGAATGTGTTCACGCGAGAGTGGGGCTGTGCGTTTGGCAATATTCACGATTCCAGAGTCAACTCCCACAAACATGATGTCAAGTGGAAGGAGTGTGTTTGCCATCCAAAAGCTCAATGAATCTGGTACGGGAAAAATGAACAGCATCCCTTCGCTGAGCGTGAGTTGACGCCTGTGCATCAAACCTCTTTCCCGAGCGGCATCGTCCTCTGCGAACTCAACCTCTATGGTGCGGATTAGCTGACCGTCAGTATCCAGAAAATCAAGTTCTCCCCTTGCAAGTTCCTCCGGTTCGCTCGAGCACCCCTGCAACAGAGTTACAGCAATTGCAGTGATGAGGATTCGTTTCATGTATTTGGGTAGAGGATTGACGGTAAAGTATTTCAACCGAATCATTGCTGGCCGGTTCAGTCAGGCCATAATTGTTCAGTCAGGTTGTCGCATACATGCAGTCCCTGTGGGGTCAAGAACATGCGCGTCCCTTCCTGAACGAGGAATCCCTGGGCTTTCATTTGTTGCAACGCCTTCTTTTTTTGCGCGATAAGATCAAGGCCATATGTGGTTTTTAGATCATCCAGGTCAAGTCCCTCAGATGTACGGAGTGCCAGCATTATTCGCTCTCGGGCCAGGTCGTGCATTGAGAGCCTTTCTTGGGTTACAGTGGGTGATTCGGCAATTGTTACGGCCTCCAGGTACTTGCGCAGGCTACGGACATTCTGCCACCTGAGGGCTTTGTTACTCTGCCACCAGAATGAATGGGCGCTTGGGCCGACTCCCAGATAGTTTGTGTGGTGCCAGTAGCGCGTGTTATGCTTTGCACGGTGTCCAGGAAGGGCAAAGTTGGAGATCTCATAGTGCTCATATCCAACGGATGTAAGTATATCTATGGCCTGCTGAAATTGGTCTGCTGCGTGTTCGTCTGAAGCCGGTTTGACAAATCCACTCGCTACCTGTTTATGCAAAGGTGTCTGGGGCTCAATAGTCAGGCTGTAGGTGGAAATGTGCGGAACCTGTGTTTCTACGGCGCGATGCAGGTTGTCTTGCCAGATCTTTACCGATGCACCCGGAATACCAAAAATTAAATCAAGTGACCAGCTACTCAATTTGGCTGACTGAATCAGCTTACATGCTAGGTGCGCCTGATCTGAGTTATGGCATCGGTTCATAAAACTCAAGTCGGCGTTCCTGAATGATTGAACTCCAAGGCTGATTCGGGTAATACCGGCATATATGAGTTCTTCAAGAACCGGAGCACTAATGTCTTCTGGATTGGCTTCCAGCGTAATCTCGTGAACTTGGGTTGTATCAAAAGATGCACAGATCTGTGCCAAAATATGAGTGATCACCTGCGCAGGGAGAAGTGAAGGTGTGCCTCCCCCAAAGTATATGGATGACAGCAGTGTGTTGTGGAAAGTTTGGGCTGTCTGGGCTATCTCGAGGCAAAGAGCTTCAATGAATTCAGTTTGCCTGCGTTGGGTCGTGACAAAGTAGAAATCACAATACGAGCAGCGTTGGGCACAAAAAGGAATGTGCACATACAGGGACGCTTCTTGCTGATTTGCCGGCATTTATCTTCGAACCCGAACTAACCCGTACAATGTACCATGCCCCTAAGGCAAATGTTTGAAGGACATCAGGCCCGGATGGGTTTCACCTCCCATTCGCAGATCAGTCTGGTGCAGGGCGCCCTTAAGCTACGGAGGGATTGACCGGAGCGGGCGTCAGAGGCGCACGCATACGGCGCATTCTACGCCGTCGAATTTTCTGTGGAGGTTTATCCCTATGAATTGAATCTCTGAAAGTGCCCCAGA
>JAPPGC010000118.1 GCA_028875125.1 Bacteroidota bacterium
CCCATACCCTAATTTTAATTGTCGTCATACCGTAATTTTAACTGTCGCTAGATAACCTGCTCAATTATGCACTTACGTCAACTCCTGATGATCTTGGCGCGTTTCGAAAAGTGGATGCGTACACTTTTCGCCATTTTGTGGATCCAGAGCATGGCGAATGGTATGGCTACTGCGACCGGGAAGGGCGCGTAACGCACCGTTTCAAAGGTGGTCCATACAAGGGCTGCTTCCATGTTCCACGAGCCTTATGGCTTTGTTGGGAACTCCTCCGCAACTGGCCCTCCGGAAATAGTTAACGCTCCAAGCCCTATAATTAGGCGCGACTTGAGTCAAACATCTCTCTATGGCGACATTTACGTTCCTGGACTGGTTTTGGGTTGGACTCTTTCTCCTGCTGATGCTCGGGAGCGGCATCCTATTCTACCGACTGGGCAAACGTTCGGAGTCTGATTTTTTTCTGGCAGGGCGAGGTTTGCCGTGGTGGCTGCCCGCCAGCAGTGTGTATGCTACGCACACGGCTACCGATACCCCCATGTGGATCACGGGTGTGATCTACAAAAATGGGATGGCCGGCATCTGGTACACCTTCTTCTGCGGCTGGGCGGCTATCAGCGCTTTTGTGTCTACGCGGATTTTTCGACGTTCATTAGCCTACACACAGGCCGAATGGAATGTCGTGCGCTTCACCGGCCTCGGCAGCGAGTTGCTACGCGGTTGGATGGCCGGATGGCAATTCTTTATGAATATGTTTGTGCTGGGCTGGGTTGGTATCGCAATGGGACGTGTATGCGAGTACCTGTTTGCGTGGCCAACCTGGATCGGATTGGTAGTTTTTTCCCTGCTGTGCGCCATATACGTACTGGCAGCCGGATACTGGGGGGTCGTAATGGCGGACTTCCAACAGGGCGTGATTGCTTTCCTGGTCATTATTATCGTCTCTGTATGGGGCATCCATATGGCCGGCGGCCCAACGGGAATCCTGGATAAACTGGCTGCGCTCGGAGAGCTTGATCGTATTAACCCGTTTGCTTTTACAGGGTGGTGGTCCGGAGACTTCCCGATCGCCTGGTTCATCACTATGATGATGATCGCCTTTTTAGGAGGCTTCGGAATGGGGACTACCATAGACTGGTATGTGGAGGCCCAACGCATCCAGTCTGCGAAAACTGTACGTGATGCCAGCTACAGTATCTGGTGGGGAACCATCATTGGCCTCGTTCGAAACTCAGTCTGGGCCGTCGCCATTCTGGCGTTCTTCGTGCTTTTCCCGGCCATCACAGACCAGAGTGAATACGAGATGGGCTGGTTCCGACTCGGATTCGACTATCTGCCCGCGGGCATGCTTGGCTTCTTCTTTGCTGCCATTCTCGCGATTCACCTGTCAACGATTTCGTCACACCTCAACCTCGGTGCTCTGTACGCTACACGTGACCTCTACCAGCACTACGTCAATCCCAAGGCAAGTGAAAAGCGATTGGTGCAAGTTGGCCGGATATCCACTGGAATATTGCTTCTGGGGTCCTTCTTCTACGGCCTCATTATGGAAGACATCACCTCGTGGCTCATCTTTGCACTCTGGATCATGGCTGCAGGTATCTGGCTACCCAATATCCTGCAGGTGGTGTGGTGGCGCTTCAATGCCTGGGGATACCTGTCCTCCTGGATCGCCAACCTGGGATTCAGTTGGCTTGTTGTTTGGATACTGCCAGAATTGAACCTGATCCCCCACCTGTTAGACTATCAGCAGTTCTGGATACTCATGATCCTGGGCGCGATGGTGTACTTCCCGGTCACGCTTCTCACGAAGTCTGAACCTATGGATCACCTTGTTCATTACTACGTAATGTCACGCCCCATCGGTTGGTGGGGACCTGTTCGGCGCGAAGCAGAAAGACGCGGGCTGATCATGTCCAACGGTGAGGCGCTCCCTGGCGCAGACCATGCCAGTCGTCCAGCAGACACTTACCCACAAGCCCCATGATTCGTCGAAACTGGTCGGCCAACGAAGCCGACGAATGGACAAAAGAAGACTGGATTGCCATCATCCTGTCTCCCGCGTGTTATGTGCTCATTACTCTCGGAGCCGCACTATCAATACTGCTGCAGGTATCCGGGTACATCATGTTGGCTATTGGTATTGTACTGACCATTCTGGTACACCTTGTGATCGATCCCAAACTCAAGGCCATCTCCAACGAATACGAAACCAAACAACAGACCTACCTGCAGGAGCTGGAGGCCAAGGTTCGCTGGGAAACAACAAAAAAGAATACATCATGAATCAGGCATTAGCTACGGTCATTGGCATGACGATCGCGTACGCAGCCTCCTTTCTTGGACTTATACTGGCGTACCGCGCCTGGCGTAAACACGAGCGGCGTGAGGACTAATGGGGGTTTTGCAACAGGCTGATTTCAGTTTTCTTTGGGGCATCGGGATTCCGGCGTTCATCTTTATTGTCGCCTTCGCGGTCACCTGGTTCCTCTATCGTCACTTTGCATCGAAAAAATAACGGCGTAGCGGGATCATACACCATTCAGTATTTGAGCTTTATAGTATATCGGGATGTAGCCGGAGGCGGTGAACACTCTCATTTACCGATCTTGTGGAAAATGACCCCGTCAGTTCATCCGAGAGAAGGCTCGCTTAGGATTAATCACCAAAACTATCCAGACCCTTTTTAATGCGCACCTCCCTCATCCTCGCCGCGCTGTTTATGGTCAGCTTTGCTGCAAACGCACAACCACGCTTGCCGCTGCAGCCTATGTCGCTGGAGTCACTGTCCGGTTTTGATAAGCCTGGAGAAAACTGGAAACTGGCCGGAGGCGTGGAATCGGATCGACATATCCGCCATGATCTAGTCACTTCACCGGGAACGGGAATCCTTGTTAATCAACCTTCAGAAGAGGCTCGTACCAATCTCTATTCCAGCTGGTCACACGGAGATATTGAGCTTGAGCTTGAGTTCATGATGCCCCAGGGCTCCAATTCCGGGATCTATCTTCAGGGTCGTTATGAGGTCCAACTGTTAGACAGCTGGAAGCGCTCTCAAGTAACCTTTGGGGACGTTGGTGGGATCTATCAGCGTTGGGACCAATCCAGGCAACAAGGGTTCGAGGGGCGCCCGCCACGCCTGAATGCCAGTCGTGCACCAGGTCTGTGGCAGAAACTGCATATCGTGTTTGAAGCACCTGAATTCGACGCGAGTGGCCGCAAAACACGCCACGCCCGATTCGCCCAGATTACACTCAATGGCAGTGTTATTCAGGAGAACGTAACTGTTTCGGGCCCCACGCGCGCTGCCGGCTTTGAGGATGAAGCCCCCACCGGCCCACTCATGATCCAGAGAGATCACGGACCTGTTGCGTTTCGGAATTTCAGCTACCGCACCTTCGGGAGTGAATCGGCATCTGTGACCGATGTTACCTACCAAGAATATCATGATGAACCGTTGGAAGAAGTAACCTGGAACGGCTTGGGAACACCAACACTGACAGGAACTGCCAATACACTTCAGGAGCACATTGTCACATCCACAAGCCCCGTTGCTATTCGCTATGAGGGTAACCTCCACATCCCCCGAAGTGGCACATACAGATTTGGGGCCGCACTGGGCTGGATCACAGGAGACCCTCACTGGAGCGGTCATTCGATTGGAGGGGCGCTGCTACAAATATCGGGACAAAATATCCTGAAACACGCGCATAATCAGACCGCCGTTTATGCAGATACACACCTGGAGCAAGGGGTTCATCCATTTGCCTTCAGCTACCATAAAGCCGTCGGTTGGGGACCTCCATCGGTCACACTGAGCATTGAGGGACCTACTATACCGGTGCAAGCCCTGCTACATCCCACCCAGAGGCCTGCGCCAGTGGCGCGCATTCCGGTAGCATCCGGTAACGCTCCGGTGATTCTTCGTGGATTCGTGGTCCACCACGGAGCTAAACGAACCCATGCAGTCAGTGTTGGCAACCCCGGTAACTTGCACTACAGCCTTGATCTGGCCGACGGCTCACTGCTGTACGCATGGCGTGGACCCTTCCTGGATGCCGCATCAATGTGGCATAACCGAGGACACGACCAGACCATTTTTCCACTTGGAAGTACGTTAACCTTCTCTGGAGCGTCTGGGTACAGCATAAGCCCAGACGAAACTATCAAATTCTCGGGCTATAGACTCAATCCTTATCCCGTGTTCACCTACTCATTTGGAGAGGCGAGTCTGGAGGATCACATACAACCCCACCCTGATGGGACCGGGTTAGCACGCACCATCACCCTAAGCGGTACTACAGATGCATCCGTGTGGGTACGCGCAGCCGTAAGTGACCAGATTGACGCACTTGGTGATGATCGTTATGCAATAGATGGATTCACTTGGTATATCGAGGATGCAGCAAACGCGGTTGTCCTGTCAACTAAAAATAGTCAGACACTTATGATCCCCCTGAATCAAGACACTGATCAAGCAGCAGCTAAATATCTCATTGTGTGGTGACCTATTCATGAAACCCCTGATAATTATATCTCAAAGCTTCTTCGGAGTAGTCCTCTCCCTGACTGTTGCCATGCCCGGGCTGACGCAGGTACTTCAGGAATCAGACTATTACCGCATAGATACGGTCCCCATCCCACAGGATGTCGTGCTTGAAGTCGGAGGGATGTCCTTTACTCCAGACGGCCGACTTGGGGTTGCTACACGACGGGGTGAAGTATGGCTGATTGATGATCCAGTCATGGACGGATCCTCACCACCCCATTTTCAGTGTTTTGCACACGGTCTTCACGAAGCCCTTGGATTAGCCTGGCACAACGGTGCTTTCTATACTGCACAGCGCGGTGAATTGACCCGCCTCGTGGATACCAACGGAGACGCCACCGCCGACCACTACAAAACGGTGTATGCGTGGCCGTTGGAAGGCAACTATCACGAGTACTCGTACGGCCCGCTCATACAAAAAGACGGATCTATGGTGGTGGCACTGAACCTGGGATGGATCGGATACGGTGCCAGTCTCTCCAAGTGGCGCGGCTGGATGCTGTCAATTGACGGGGATGGTCAAATGACCCCTATTGCGACCGGTATGCGTTCGCCAGCCGGTATGGGCACGAATGCGGAGGGAGAGCTGTTTTATGCAGAGAATCAAGGAGATTGGGTTGGTTCCGGGTACATCACACATGTGGAAACTGGAGACTTTGTGGGCAACCCTGCGGGACTGCGTTGGACGGACGAACCTGACTCTCCACTGTCCCTGAAGCCAGAGGATATACCCGATACCGGAAGGCCCCTCTTCGAAATTGCCAAGGAAATTGACGCCTTCAAGCCACCGGCCGTCTGGTTCCCACACACGATTTTGGGCATATCCACATCAGATATCCTCCCCGATACTACAGGCGGCAGGTTTGGGCCCTTTGAAGGGCAATTGTTTGTGGGCGATCAAGGGCATAGCAAGATTGCACGTGTTTACCTGGAAAAAGTGCAAGGCGTGTACCAAGGGGCGGCGATTGCCTTTCGGGAAGGTTTTGCGTCGGGCGTACTGCGTATGGCTTGGGATCCAGAAGGTGGAATGATGGTCGGTCAAACCAGTCGAGGCTGGGCTGCCACAGGCGGTAGACCATATGCATTGCAACGACTCGTATGGACTGGAAACATTCCTTTTGAGATGCATGAGGTTCGCATCTTGCCGGACGGATTCCTGATCACACTGACTCAAGCCGTGGACGAACCTTCAGCCGGTGATGCCGCCAGCTATTCCGTAGAGAGCTTTACCTATAAATATCATTCCACCTACGGCAGTGAACCCATCAATATCGCTTCACATACGGTCAGAAATGCTATCGTGTCTGAGGACGGCCGGGAGGTCCGCTTGGTACTCAACGGCCTTCGTGAAGGATACATTCATTCGATAACCGCTCCTGGTTTACGCTCAAAAGATGGACTCCCATTGCTGCATCCTGCAGCGTTCTATACTGTGAACCGAACACCGGAGGGTGCATCGCTCCTGACCGACGCCGACATCGAAAATGCTATTCAACCCCCAGATCCTAACGTTCTGGCTTCTGAAAACAAGCCCAATGTGGCACTGTCCGTGGGAACGTTACCGAATCTGCAATTCAGCACGGATGAGTTCACTGTAGCTGCAGGGAGCAACATCTCACTCACGTTTAACAACGACGACGATATGCTACATAACCTTGTGGTCGTCGAAAGCGCTGCGGCAGATGAGGTTGCCTTGGCTGCAATGCAACTGGGACTCAAAGGCCATGAGATGCAATATGTACCTGACTCCGAAGCCGTCCTGGCGCATACCAAGCTACTTGAACCGGGAGTTTCAGATACGATTGTCTTTAGCGTCCCGGATAGGCCCGGCGGGTACGTTTTCGTGTGTACTTTCCCCGGCCACGCAAACACCATGCGTGGCATCATCCGTGTTGTCGACAGTTAAGCCCCACTTGAGTACCGCTGCGGTCAAAAACTGAACTCCGCGAGATATTTGTAGCTGCTCGCAAGTGCCTCAAATATGTCAGTCTCGCAACTGTCAAACTCAACAATCCAGTAGTCTGCGGCAGTGGCAGACAGGACCGCAGGAAAATCTTGAAGCCCTGTGCCTATCGCTACCATGGGGCCCTCGGTATTAATAACCGCTGCATCCTTGATGTGCAGGAGCGGTGCACGAGGACCAAAATCCTTTAATACGGTAGCTGGATTGAGTCCGGCAACCAATGCCCACCAAGTATCAATTTCGAAGAGAATGTCTGGGCTCAATCCTTCAAGCAGTCGATAATATGGCAGGGATCCGTCGGGCAACTGTTCAAATTCCCACCAATGGTTGTGCAAATACAGCGTTAGGCCGTTCTGGCTCGCGAACTCATGGCATTCGTTATACAGCTTAGTCAGTTCATCCACTCCCTCCACGGAGCGGTAACGCTCATCCATGGGCCAGCCATGCCAAACCATACGAGTGCACTCATAAGCCTCTGCAATACTCAACATTGCCTCCCGCTCATCCCCCACAGGCAACTCTACATGTGCAGATATGACCTTTAGTCCCGCCTCACGGAGCAACTGACTTGCACTTGAAATACTTAGGTCCTCGGGCCAGAATGCGGTCTCTACATTACGGTATCCCATTGCAGACAACCTGCCGAACACATCAGCAGCATCATGTTCAGATTGAATGTGATCGCGTACCGAGTACAAATGAACTGCAATCTGGTCCTTTACATCAGATTGTGAGCTTCCGCTCACTTTACGGTAACCTGCTAATCCCAGAGCACCACCCATTGCTCCTAAAAATGCTCGACGTGATTGTAACATTCCAGTGATTATAATCTCCCTGTCAAAGTACAACAATCTTTTTATGTTCGCAGTATTACTCAACCTAACGTTCTGTCCATTATCTTTTCTCGGAGTAACCCTACCCTAATTGGCTATCCACCTGGCCCTTAAACAGTGAATATTCGACACGTACTGCTCCTGCTCACTTTATCCGCATGGACCGGTACAGCCCTTGGACAAACTGCAAGCATTCGGGGCTTCGTGACCGATGCCGATGATCGGGAGCCCCTCGTGGGCGTGAATGTCGTTCTGGAGAGCGACACCGGGGGGTTGAGAGGGGGTGCGACCGACGGTGATGGGATCTACAATCTTACTCGTATCCCGGCAGGCACATATGTGCTACGTTTTTCATTTGTCGGGTACACCGCATGGTCAGATACCCTAGTCTTCCGGACAGGGCAGAGACTGAACCTCAATATCGCCTTGCAAGCCTCCCCCGAAATGATGGAAGAGGCGATTGTTGAAGCCGAATCAGAGACCGGAGCTGCCCGGATAACTGCCGGGCTGCAAACTGTGAGTCCAAAAGATATGGATCTGCTGCCAACGCCAGACGTATCCGGCGATCTGGCCAGCTTCCTGACTACACTACCCGGCGTTGTCACGCTAGGCGATAGAGGCGGCCAATACTATATCCGAGGAGGCGAACCCTCGCACAACATGACACTGATAGACGGCATGTACGTCTACCAGCCCTACCATATTCTGGGGTTCTATTCGGCTTTTTCCTCTGATATTATTCACCAGGCAGATGTTCACACAGCCGGATACGGCGCCCCGTTTACAGGCCGTATTTCTTCGGTCATTGACATTAGATCCCGTAACGGGGATAAACGCAACTATACCGGGGCTGCATCTATCGCCCCCTTCGTAAGCTCAGCACAGATTGAGGGCCCGCTGATTTACAACAGGGTTTCCTTTATGGCCTCTGCTCGCCAATCTGTTGTCAAACAAATAGCTCAGCACTATATCGCTCAAGAAACGCCCTACACGTTCGGGGATGCCTTCCTTAAGGTACATGGACAGATCAGTTCCAATAGTCAGCTCTCAATCAGTGCCATTTATACGAATGACCGGGGAAGTATTGGCCTAGAATCAGCAGACAGGATTCTTGAGGAAGTGGGCTGGCGCAACGCTGCAGTTGGTGTGCGCTATGTCGTTCTTCCACGAGCACTGCCCTTCGTTGCCGAAATCCAACTCTCCTACTCCTACCTCAAAACTGATCAGGGACCCGCCGACGATCCGGTGCGCTGGTCGAGAATCTCAGGATTCCAGTATGCTGTCCATATGAACAGCTTTTATCAGCGAACGCAATGGAAATGGGGATTATACTGGCGTGCGCCACAAGTAACCGCCCACTTGGGTGGGCTTTTCCAGGATCTCGAGGTTGGCGTGAGCAGACGTCACAAGGCTGGTATCTACCTTGAACCGGATTTTTTCATCACGTCCGAACTGAGAGCCCGAGTAACGGGAATTGCAGAGGTATTCCCTGGACAGGAAAACCGCAATAATTTTGAAGCACGTGCCCGGGCTGTCTGGCAGCGTGGAGAGCACGAGGTGAGCCTGGGAGCCGGCTGGTATCATCAGGAAATTTTCGGGCTCAATGACCGTAGAGATGCGACTAACATCTTTACTTCATGGCGCAGCGCGCCAACAGAAAAACTCTCACGTTCAATTCATGCACTGACCGGTTACCGAGTGAGCCCCGTTCCATGGCTTGAATTATCCGCAGAAACCTACTACAAGCAGCTGGATGATCTCTTTATTGCCGAATGGACTGCCTACCCTCGCTTCACATCTCGCCTGCAACGGGCCGATGGCCGGGCTATGGGGATTGAGCTGCGGGCCGAAGTTCGGCAACCAAGACTGTATGGATATATCAACTATGGCCTCTCCAGCGTGCGCTACACTTCCAAACAGCCCTCTGCCGAGCTTTGGTTTGGAAGCGAAAACCTAGACTTTCGTCCTCCTCACGACCGCAGACACCAGCTAAACATCGTCGCAACTACGCGTGTATCCGGTGTTGACGTCAGCGTAAGGTGGAATTTTGGTAGTGGACGTCCCTTCAATCATGTGTATGGGTTCGATGGGTACGTACTGCTTGATGGAATCCAGGACCTTTTTACAGTATCGGATGATCAGCGCGTGATCTACGGTCAACCCTTTCAGGGACTGCTTCCAACATACCATAGACTGGACGTATCACTTGAACGGGAATTTGTCCTTGATAAATTTATCCTGACCGCACAGGTTGATGTGATTAATGCATATAACAGGCGCAACCTGTTTGCACTGGACTTATTCACTACCGAACGTAACTATCAGTTACCCATCGTACCCGTTGCCGGGCTGAAAATTGACTTTGACTGATATGCGCAAACGTCTGGTTCTGGCAACAGCTGTACTGCTCCTCTTTCCCGCGTGCTCTGAAACAGTAGAAACACGCCTGGAAATCGAATACCCTTTTTCTGTATTTGGCATCATTAACCCCAAAGCCGATACGCACGCTGTTCGCGTATTCGAAATAAAAAACAACATCTCCCTGATCCGCCCCGAACCCATTGATGCGACGGTGCGAACCATACATATGCAGACCGGGGATATACAGGTATGGCGTGACTCCGTGATACAACTGGAGGATGGAGATTATCGCCATGTGTACTGGTCTGCATTTGAAGCAGAGGCGGCAGAAACCTATCACCTGGTTGTTGAGCGATCCGATGGTGCAAAATCGGAAGCGGTCACGACTGTACCTCCGCCCACCGAACTGATTCTGCTTGAACCTGATACTCTGAGACCAAGAGAGGCTTTGATGCCACTGCTCATCAGAGGATCCCCCCCTACACTCCCGCGTGTTGACGTCGAGTACATACTGGTTGGATTCAACCCAAATGGAAGCGATCCGATCTTTAAACCCCTTGTATTCAATTATGCTGGCCGTGCCACGCCGGAGTCAGAAGGATTTCTGCTCAATATTAATCTTCGTGAAGACTATCTGGACATCTATAGGTTGTTCGACGCGGATAACGACGTTACGCCAGACATTATTGATCTGCGGGAAATGCATGTTACCGTCCACGTAGGAGATGCCAAATGGGTCTCACCTGTAGGCGTGTTCGACGAAGATTTTCTGGTAGAGCCTGGGATATTTTCCAACGTAGAAAACGGATTCGGATACTTCGGAAGTGGTTACACTGAGGTGGTGTCCTTCCGGCCCCCCTTGGCACTACTCCGACGTGCGGGATTCTATGTCGGAGATGTGGGAGATGGCTGAGTCGGTAACTCCACTCTTTGATGCGCATTTGGACCTCGCATGGAATGCGCTCTCTTTTAACCGGGACCTGACGCTCTCCCTAGATGACCTCTGTGCAGTGGATTCACAGTATAACGATGCCCCGTTTCGCGGTAACTGTACCGTTTCACTGGATGAACTCACGCGTGCAAATCTGCGCATCTGCGTAGCAACGCTGCTGGCACGCAGCGGTCCCTCTCCTCCGTTCACTACATTCAGACGCGATCTGGATTATGCGCATCCCTCTATTGCACATGCACATGCGCACGGGCAGTTTGCATACTATGAATGGCTCGAGCGAGCACAGCGAGCACGTATCCTCCGTACTGTTGACGATTTGAATACGCACTGGAGCAATCCAGAAACGCTGGGACTCATTGTCAGCTTTGAGGGATGTGACCCCATCCTGGATCTTGATGATGTGCACCGCTGGTACAAAATGGGCGTCCGTGCAGCAGGATTAACACATTACGGTGCGGGACAATACGCCTTCGGTACCGGCACAACCGGCGGACTGACCTCGCGGGGATTTGCGTTGCTCCGCGAATTTGAGTCCTTGAATATTGCGTTAGATGTAACGCATCTGAGTGACCAAGGGATGGCCGAAGTTTTGAATCACTACAGCGGACCCATTCTGGCCAGCCACCATAACTGCCGGGCCTTAGTCCCCGGACAACGACAACTCTCTGATGGGCAGATTCGTGAATTGATTGCCAGAAATGCAGTTATCGGCATTGCATTTGATGCATGGATGCTTTATCCCGGCTGGGTACGTTGCAAGACTAATCGCAACGTCGTAAATATGAGCGCCGCTGTAGATCATATAGATCATATCTGTGAACTCGTCGGCGATACTAGGCATGTCGCCATTGGCAGCGATCTGGATGGTGGATTTGGCTATGATCAGACTCCTGCTGGACTGGACCGCTATTCTGATCTACACTCACTGAAGAAACTTCTTTTCGAACGTGGGTACGCTCCTGCCGACATTAAGAGTATTTTTCACAGTAACTGGCTTAATTTCTTTCGCAACTGCTTACCTCAAATCAATGCTTAACCGTATCGAACGTCTGGAATCGCTCGGCTACCCGATTGATGATGTGCCTGCTCCCGGTGGCCTGTATAAACCGGTTACAGTGATTGACAACATTGCATATGTATCCGGCGCAGTGTCGGTAGCACGAGGCCAGCTCCAGTTTGCAGGCAAGGTTGCATCAGATCTGGACCTTTCCGTTGCACAACGGGCAGCAGCCCTCTGTGGAGCAAACAACCTTCGCATGGCATGCCAGACACTGGGATCACTGGACCGTATTACGAGAGTTATCCGACTTACTGGCTTCGTCAATTCCGAACCTGACTTTACGGATCAACATTTGGTGATTAACGGAGCATCTGAGCTTCTGAAAAAGGTCTTTGGAGATGCTGGAATCGGTGCACGCTCTGCCGTTGGTGTAGCGCAGTTGCCGTTGGGCAGTGCTGTTGAAACCGAGCTCATTCTGGAGATCCGACGATAATGCCTTCAGCTTTTCGACGTGCACGCCGGGAAGCCCTGCATATTCTCATAGCCTGGGCCGTCTGCCTGGTCTGGACAATCGGTTACTGTGCAATCTCTGCATACAGACCCGGGGACGTAACACTGCTGTGGGGCATGCCTTCATGGGTGGTGTTCGGTATAGTTCTACCTTGGCTCTCTGCTACAATCTACAGCCTCTGGTTCGCACTGTTTCACATGAAGGATGGGGAACAATGAGAAGTGATGCCAATGCCCCGCTAATTGCCTTTGTTTGCTATACCGCTATCGTTCTTGGCCTGGCGGTGCTTTCAAACTATGCCTTTAAGAAGCGGGCGTTCGTTAGCGAATATTTTCTCGGAAGCCGCGGACTGGGCGTCATCGCGCTCGCACTGACTTTTGGAGCAACCAGTGCATCTGCGGGTTCTTTTGCGGGGTTTCCATCTCTGATCTACGCCCATGGCTGGTCGCTGGCACTTTGGATAGCCAGCTACATGATCTTTCCCCTCTGTGGCATGGGCTTGCTGGGCAAACGTCTGAGCATTGTCTCCCGTCGAACGGGGGCAATTACGCTACCGGACATCCTCCGCGCGCGTTTCGAAAGTCGCTCGCTGGCGCTCATGAGTACGATACTGCTATCGGTTCTGCTCTGTGTATTCCTTGTGCCTCAGTTTACACTTGCAGCACTGATCATGCAGCAGTTACTGGGGGATTCTCCCCTCTATCAGGAAGCAGCCCTTTGGCTTCAAAACGATCTACCGAATTTGATCCCCACCGGCACAGGCCCCGAGTATGTACTCGGCCTACTCCTATTTGCCATCCTGGTTGTGGCTTACACCACCTTTGGAGGATTCAGAGCTGTCGTCTGGACCGATGTACTCCAGGGCTTTGTTATGCTCATTGGAGTGCTCCTGATGCTGGTATTTACGCTCGTACAGGTAGGCGGTCTACGAAATGCCTCCCTGGAAATGAGTTCTATGCAACCCCCTCGCCTTGGAACAGCATCTTTTGTCGTTGACTCACCGGCGCCACTGGAAGGCATCAGGATTGATATGGACACTTGGTTTATGGACGAGGAACGATTATTTCGCACGAACGAAGCAGTACTCATTCCTGCGGGGGATACTGAGTCCGCACCAATTAAAATTACACAGATCGTCACACCGCAGGAAATTGCAAGCATTACGCAGACTGAACTCCCTTCCCTGCCCGCGAAACCTCGTGTCGGTCAACTGATCCCCTATGCCCGGGGAGACAATACAGTGGGTACCTATATGCGTCCGCCTGGCCCCAGTCCGTCGGATCCTAACGGGTTCCTGCCGCTCGGGGTGGCCGTGTCTTTCTTCGCATTTTGGGCACTAGCCGGAACTGGGCAGCCCGGCAACATGATACGCCTTATGGCCTTTACCGGCACGCGTACGCTGCGACGTGCGATCGCTTCTCTGGCAGTTTATTTCTCGCTGATCTACTTTCCACTGATCATCATCTTTTGCTGTGCTCGGCTGCTCGCACCCGGACTGGACCACACCCCAGACAGGATTATGCCCGTGATGGCCTATCTGCTCTCGGATGGGGCCGGTATTCCATGGATGGCCGGGATTCTCATTGCTGCCCCGTTTGCTGCCGCAATGAGTACGGTAGACAGTTTTATGCTGATGATCACATCCAGTATTGTCCGTGACGTTTACCAGCAATCCATCCGACCAGAGGCTACCGAACGTCTGCTGAAGCGTCTCAGTTATGGCACAACGATGCTTGTTGGACTACTGGCTACGATTGGAGCACTTTATCCACCGCAATTTCTACAGTATGTGATCGTATTTACTGGAGGGGGGCTTGCAGTAGCATTCCTGACACCCGTGGGGCTCGGGCTATACTGGCCCCGCTTCAATAAGCTAGGCGCCCTCATGTCAATGGTTGTTGGGATAGCGGTTTATGTGCTCCTGTATCTCATTGGATTCGTAACCCTTGGCAATGCCAGCCCTGTTCGCCCACTTGAACTTGACCCATTTATTTGGGGACTTCTTGCCTCTCTCCTGGCGGCCTGGCTCGGGACACGTTATGGACGCTCAAACACAGATCGTGCCTTGGAAGCATTTTTTGGAAGGAACGACCACCACGCAGAATATGACTAATCCTGCACCGTCTGCCTATAATGTCAGATGAGCTGGCCCGAGACTAATTCCGATAGTCCAGGGGTGGGTCTCGATCACCAAGTAGCGGCCGATATTCAAAGTCTGGCCCTCTTCGCTCTTCAAACTCCCTTCGTGCTGTTATTAACAGTTCTTCATCCAGCAGCAGATCGAGCGCGGTCAGCGCCAGGGTTTTTGCAGCGAGACTAAGTCCCTTCTTCCCAATACTCATTCCTCCTGCGGCCACAGCCTGCCAACTGTGTGCTGCTGTTCCAGGGACCCATGTGGCCGTTGTAAAACCCGCAGTTGGTGCTATATAGCTCACGTCTCCAACGTCCGTGGATCCTTTAGTGATCTTGGGCAGGAACGGCTGAACCGTAGATTCTGACCCCAAGGGAATCGACGTCGCATCTAGCGTTTTTCGAATCTCTTCGGCAAAACGCTGTTCCTCTGCGTCGTACTGGATTCCCCCCAGAGACTCCAAATTGGACAGAACTGCCTGAGACAGAACATCATTAGGCAATACACTGTGAAGTCCGTGAATGATTTCAAAGTCCATCGTCGTGCCGGTTCCCAAGGCAGCACCTTCAGCGGCTTTGATTACACGCGGAAATATTTCTTCCAATGTCTGAGCGAGTGGGTGCCGCACGTAGTAGTAGACTTCTGCATAGTCCGGGACAACATTCGGTGCCAGTCCCCCGCGCGTGATTACATAGTGGATACGTGTTTCCTGAGGTACATGCTCACGAAGCATATTGACCATCATATTCATAGCTTCCACTCCATCCAATGCGCTCCGGCCCCGTTCGGGAGCGCCAGCAGCATGTGTAGAGCGTCCATAGAACCGGAATTTTGCTGACCGATTTGCCAGAGTCGTCGCCGGGCTGGCATCGTTCCTGTCACCCGGATGCCAGTGGAGCACGGCATCCGCATCATTGAATAACCCCTCACGAACCATATACACTTTGCCGGCGCCCCCTTCTTCGGCGGGTGTGCCATAAAGTCTGACCGTTCCGCTCTGGCCACTGGCGTCCAACCAGTCCTTTACAGCTACAGCAGCCGCTACCGAGGCTGCACCGAATAAATGATGACCGCACGCATGCCCTGCTCCATCTTTCATACGAGCCTCCCGAACAGGGAGTGCCTTCTGTGATAATCCCGGCAAGGCATCAAACTCAGCAAGTATGCCAATGACGGGAGCTCCACTGCCGTATTCAGCTACAAAAGCCGTGGGAATGCCTACTACCCCTGACTCAATAGAGAACCCCTCCTGTGCAAGTACATCTTTCAGAAGTGCGCTGCTCTTCTCTTCCTGATACCCTAGCTCGGCCCATTCCCAAATTTTATACGCTACCTGAAAGTACTCGTCTGCCCGGGCATCCAGCGAGTTGATAATCTCAGTCCTCTGTGCGATGAGCGTCTGAGGTAGAAGGGTAAGAACGAACGCAAGTAATACAAACTTCGTTTTCATGTAACTCTCTGCTGAATGTGATTCTCGTGAACTTCGGCCCATCCGGCCACATACATTTTTGCCGCCCACACAA
The DNA here is from genome assembly GCA_028875125.1 of Bacteroidota bacterium. Classification (GTDB taxonomy): domain Bacteria; phylum Bacteroidota; class Rhodothermia; order Rhodothermales; family Bin80; genus Bin80. The sequence goes on from JAPPGC010000118.1 coordinate 15,818, forward strand.
GGTACCCTGAATATGACTGCCGGGCATCCTCCACGGCGCTCAAATTCAGTGTTGTTACGGCAATACGATCCGTCGTCTCTAATAAAACTTCACCCATGGGGTTGACAACCAATGACGGTCCTCCCATGTCCACTCCAAACTCTGGACGGGGACGTCCAACTGACACAACCCACGCCGAACAGGTCAAGGCCATCGCCTGATAAGCCAGCCGCCATCGTTTCCATGAAGAGGGGCTGGTCGCCCGAGGCGCAAGTATTACCTGCACCCCTTGTGCAGCGAGAAGCTGCGCTGCTGTGGGGCGATTAGCATCCGAACATATTTGAACACCCAGCTTAATCCCTGTGAATTCGATTATACGTGGAGGATCCTCAGATGGCCGGTAATGATCACACTCCCAAAACCCTTCTTCATCCGGCAATACATGTTTCGCAGACGACCCTATTATACAGCCGTGTGAATCTGAGAGTAACGCCAGATTCGTCCGAAGACCACCACTGTCCCTGCGAATCACGCCCCCCAGCACTGCTATACCTGCTTTTTTGGCAGCAGCGCATAGCATATTTTCACGCAGGCCTCCCGGCCCTTCAGCATCCTCAGCACACACTGCCTTCGTTGCTGGAGACCACAAATTGAATGGTAGCTCCGGCAGAATTGCCAATGCCGCATCCTGGTCATGCGCGTGCTCAAGACAATCAACCAACTCGCGCTCTGAACTGAAAATCTCACTTATTAGTGCAACGGTGAGATCACGTGCCACAACTTTCATGCTTCACTCTGTAAATTGTCCAACTGATCAATAGAATCTGGTAACACAGGCTGACAACTACCCCCGCTTCTTGTAGGCCTCATCAACTGACAAGGCCTAACCTTGTAATGCACAGTTCATGAGTGCTGCCTTGTCCAAGCAAAGACTGCTACCAATATCGGAGCATTGCACAAAAGGTATCCCCACGAAGATCCTGTACAAATTAGGGCGTTCCCGGCATATTTCGTACGTGTGGATTTCATGCGTTCTGTGCAAATGACGGCCATGCGACGGTCTCCCTCTCCTTTGGCAAATATTTTGGATCATACCACCTCCTTGACAGGGTTCCGTCCGATAACAGGATATTGCTCTAAATCCATAACTGTACCACTTATCGGACGGGAATGATCACTCAGCCAATAAACCGCAGCCGAAGCAATGGTTTCTGGGGGGATCAATCCTCCTGAGGGAGCAATATTGTGCGATATTCGACTCGGCCAGTCTTCCGGCAATCCGTCGGCCACCTTGATCTTGAATTCATGGTCAGTCAGAACCCAGCCGGGATTTATCTGATTCACTCGTATCCCGTATTCCGCGTGAAGGCTGTCGCCCAAGTTCCGCGTCATAGTCATCAAAGCACCCTTGGACATGCTATAGGCCAACAGCGGTAACTCTCCACAGTACGCGTTGACTGACCCGATATTGAGGACACTCCCCTTAGTTTCAGTTAGGTGCTTAAGTCCCGCCTGTATCAGAAGCATTGGGGCCCTGGCGTTCACATTAAACACCCTTGCAAGTAGCTCTGGCGTGGTGGTTTCGATGTTGGATCTTGTCAAAAGCGCTGCATTATTCACTATCCCGTGAAGCACGCCAAAACGATCCACAGCCGCTTTAACAATGCGATTCGCAGATGCGGTGTCTAAAAGATCATCAACATGCACACTACTACGCTCCCCCAGCATCTCGTTCGTCTCACGCAAGCCAACCTCATTGCGATCCACTAAGAGCGCCTGCGCACCCTCTTGGACGCAAGCAAGCGCGATAGCTCGACCTATGCCACCTGCTGAGCCAGTGATAATTATCGTCTTATTATTTAACTGCACGTTTTCTTGGATTGATTGCCAGAACTTTAACGATACGAGGCTCGCCCCGACTGCTGCTACTCATCGGAACTACCCCTGCGGCCCAATATAGGCCTCACTCCGATCAATATTGTGCACGCTGACCCAACAGTTACGATTGAACTTGGGGGGGTTCCCGAGTAACATACCTCTTATCTTTGATCCTGTGATGCAATAAGTGGATCGGATGGTAGTAATTGTGTCTTTTAATCCGAATAGGGAAATTACACACGTAACTTCTATAGACTCGACTGCATGTGCCTTAGTTATTCGAGATACAGCAGCTAATTAGAGGTCAATTAGTTGCTTACCGCAAGTTTCCCTGACTGATCTCGTTGCTCTGGAACTTGGTACAGCCAATGCAACCAAAAAGTCATCTTTCAAGACGTGATTTTCTGAAACTCACAGCCTGTGGGAGCGCCCTCGCAGTTGGCTGTTCAGATTTGGGATTGGACGAACCCGCGCCGCTTTTTGATGGCCCCGAAATCAATGAGGATGAATTCATCTCTTTCAATAGACGGTACTATAACCAAGGCATTGACCCTGCAACCAAACTGCCTTTCAGCGCAATCAAAAATGGTTCACCCTCTGGTGAAACTGATCCCCTTGCAATAGCTTATCGCCTTCAGTACCTGGTGGACGAGCCGTTGCGGGTAGACGAAGTAGATGCCCTCCTGACACGGTTGCTCGCGGCGCAGATATCCGATCGGCCGCCGAGGAATTACCGCAACATGATCCCACGCCTGCAACTTGAAAACGGTACGGCCGCACCAGCTACAACCCGGTATTCAATCGTGGAAAATGCTGTCTTGGCTGCGCGCGTAGCAATGGCTGCGCAGCGATTCAATGGAACACCTACCGCGGATAAGGCTCTGACGTTTCTGGAGAAACAAAAAACCGGCTACAACCAGGCTCTTGCACAAGGGCAGGGGTTTCTTCCGTTTGAAGCAGATGCAAGTGTCTTTGGCCTCAGTCCCACATATATGGACTTGCTATTTGGCGGCTACTACGCAAGCGTAGCCTTCGTATTGTCCTACATCATCGGTGGTACATCTCAAATACCGGATGCCAATGCTGGACGAACCTCATGGCACAGCATGATCGCAGAACAACGTAACTATATGGGAAAACACCAAGCTTCAACGACGGGTGTGCATACCATTCAAACCCCTCTCGCCAAAAATGGCAGTGCTTTCCAGTTTTTTCATGCACTTCTAACGCTTGAGCGCGAAGCAATTCCTCCGTCACTGTACAATGGCCTGTATAATGCACTGTATTCCTTTCTTGACGCTTCAGTTTTTGATCGAGTACCCGGAATCTATTCGGCGGGGCCCTATAAAGGAGGATTCCTTCGAGACAATGGGCTGGCCCGGCTCTCAGCCCGGCAACGCTTGCAAAGCACTCAGGAAACCGTTGTGAACATTGATGCACTCGCCATTGCCCTCAAACTGTTTGACGAAAATTCGGACGAGCGGAAAACGGTTCGTGGATGGATTGGATTGTTCGCTACCGTTGCCGAAGCTACAGGTGCACTTGGATACTATGGCGCAATGGATCGTGATGGGAATGTCACCCGAGATCTGTATCTGCGCCAGAACGGTGCTATGATCCTGCTGAAATCCGATGGACCCGCACTCCTTGATTCATTCCTGAAGGCTCAGGGAAAACCAGGTATGCGGGAAATGATGAGTGATGTCAAACTGGAGTGGGAGGGAGCTTCCCTTAACCGAATTGACGATACTTTGCCGCTCCCAATAAGGGCGGAGCGTCTGTTCACGTCTCGTTAGCACCCAGACTTCTCGAGCAACCATCCCCCATAGTGCCCCTGATGCTGCTCGACAACCCATACTTGTTCAGCCAGTATCCCCGGGCACTCCCCTACAATGTAACGGGGCGTGGAAACCCGTATTCCGATGGCTTCCCATCAAAGCTGGATCCAGGAAAAACAGGTGAACGGCAGATCACCACCTGTGCAGGAGTGAATTACAAACCGCGCTACTTCTCCTAATTTGATTGACCGCACAGATCAATAGTGCGGTTAATCCTCACTTACAAAGATTAGGAACTCGTGCTTTGCCTACCGATAACGCACGTTACAGACTGAATCCGTCAGCAACTATTCGTCAAAAAATGGAAATAACGCTTTTAGCTGCTCCCGAGTAGGCTGACTTCCATACTCGGAAATCTCAAACGCTTCAGCAAACTCCACGGCATTACCGCGTTCAGTCCCGTAATACTCTATTAGCAGTTCTCGGTAACTGTCGGCTACGTGCGCATCCCGAGCCTGAAAGCGTTCACGTATCCAAGCTTTCCGCGCTTCTTCTTCCTCAGGCACCTCGTCGTGGTAACCTGCAAGCCACGCATTCCAGTCAGAAAACTGACTTCTGAGTGCCGCCATACACGCATACTTCTGATCCCCCACCGGACCAATATCTACAGCGATATCTGGAGTAAATGGATAAGGCCGCTGGAAGCGATCATGGTAATACAGGAATACGGGATTCTTTTCTACACGAGGAACGGTAGGCGTAAAGAATGGCACCGTAACCATGAAAGCAGCATCTTGAACAAGTATTGCCGTGTACCGGTGGTCTGGATGGTAATCGTTTGAACGCGGTCCCAACACGATATCGGCCTGCCATTCGCGTATCAGTCTCGCAATTGTTTTACGATTTTCCAATGTGGGCATGAGCTCACCGTCGTGATTGTCAAGCATCACCGATTCCTCAATTCCCAGTATCTTGCCACATTCTTCAATCTCGGCTTTACGAGTAAGCGCAAGCGGACCTCCTGCCATAGCATAATGACCGATATCTCCATTCGTAACCGAAACAAACTTTACCTTATGCCCCATTGCGGCCCACATAGCAGCAACTCCGGCGGCACGCACCTCACAATCATCTGGGTGCCCACCGAATGCAATTATTCTAAGCGGGTCCTGTGCTGCAGCTGAACCTGCAAAAATTAGCGTGCCCAAAAACAGGCCAAGAAAGTTTCGTGTCCATTGGGCTAAGTTTTGAGACTTCATCAACATGAGTTAAATTTTAGTTTTGTCCACAACCCTAATGGTACGCAAGATTTTGATTCTCTGCTTCCTGACCTTCGGCCATCTTGCCCTCGGTCAGTCACTGGAGACCCAAGTAGACTCACTGTTCTCCTCCATGGATAAACCCGATGCCCCCGGCGCGGCTGTCGTGATCATGCGTGGAGACAGCGTTCACTTTGCCAAAGGCTACGGTATAGCCAACCTCGAGTACAATATCCCCGTCGCCCCCGAGACGGTGTTCCTGATAGCGAGTGTATCCAAACAGTTTACAGCATATGGTATTGCACTCCTTGCGACACACGACGAAATCTCACTCAATGCCCCAGTGACAGAATACGTCCCCGAGCTACACACGTTCACACCCCCCATTACAACACAGCACCTGGTGCACCACACGAGTGGACTGCGTGACGAATTTGGGTTACTCTCATTAGCTGGGTACCGAATGGATGATGTAATTACCAAGGACGACATCCTGCGACTGATCTATCGTCAACGTGCGCTCAATTTCGATCCGGGAACAGAATACCTGTACAGCAACTCCGGTTATACATTGATGGCTGAAATTATTGAACGTGTGAGTGGACAGTCATTCAGTGATTGGATGCGTGACAGCCTGTTCCTGCCCTTGGGAATGAGCAAATCCCAATTCAGATCTGAGCATGGGGAAGTGATCCCCGGTGTTGCATCCGGCTATATCACTGCGCCTAATGGCTATAAAGCACAGCGTGTGAATTACTCCAGTGTTGGTGCAAGCGGGTTGTATACAACCGCACTGGACCTTGGGAAATGGCTGACTGCGCTGAAGCACGGCACAATCGGTGGAGAGAAAACACGTGATCTGGCACACACCCGCGGCATACTCACAAATGGTGACACACTTGCATACGCGTTTGGCCTCAGCCACGGGCAATTCAGAGGCACACGATCCGTAGGGCACAGTGGCTCCCATCGCGGATTTCGTGCCTGGGCCGGTCGCTTCCCCGAGTACGATCTAGGTATCGCAGTGCTCGGTAATCTGGAAGAGTTCAATCCCTCGGAAATGGCAATGAATATTGCCGCTTTATTTATTGACGATAAACACCTGAATGCGTACGAGGGCACTTACTACAGCGAGGAACTTGGGAGTACACTGTACATCACCAAGGAAGCTGATACGCTGCGATTGAACTCCCGCCGAGGCAGGTTGGCAACTCTATCAAGAACCGGATTGGATTCTTTTTACAGCGATGCCTGGTACCTGAGTACGCTTGAATTCAAACAGGGGGCATTGCGTGCTCCTAAGCGTCCATTCAGCCCCTGGCTAACCGGCTTCCCATCAGAAAACAAGATTTTTGGGATATGACAGGTTGCACAGGAAATGGTGCTGTCGGCCGAAAGAATCGGATCAAAAAACAACCGCCTGCCTAGTCGGACCTTGGCCTCTGTGAGCCGGTTGTGAGGAGGCACCGGTATCGGGTCAAAACCGACGGGTACGCCCAGGCTCAACTCCTCCGGAACAGGGTCCGGGCGTGCGCAGGCGGACATTGCCAGCACAACAAGAACCAATTTGATGGTACAACGGAGCATTTTCTGGTTTCCGCAATCAAATAGTAGGGACTGAGCCCATCAGCGAAGCCATTGCTGTGTGAACTACTACCTAACGCCTTCCAGGCGGTAGGCAGAAGGGATCTGTTCAGCCACTGCACGGGCCACCGGCATATTGTTCATGGTGTGACAGATTCTCTGGTCTGGATCGGTCAGATCCACATTCTCCAGGAACGCTCCGTAATTGATGCTGATGTCCAGCGTAGCATCGGAATCTTCTTCAAGCGTGAAATTCTGCATGAGCGTGACTTCCTTAAGAAATCGCTCTGTACCGAGGTGAACGGCCCAGTCGTCATCGGGGGTACCGTCATTGTCGACATCCACTTTACCGTCAATTCGAAGAAAGAGATATCCGGCATTCCAATTCCAGTGATTATTGCGATCAGACTGTTTGGATAGTGGGTGTTCGGCAGGAACTTGTGAGGGGTCAATACGATTTGTTGTGCCGGCGATGCCAACCTTGAAACGAATCCCCTCGTACTCGCCGGACGGCCAGGCTCCGAGGTCGTAAAGATTTACCCCCGCATCCTGTTTAACAAGGACAATCTTATCCCGCACCGTGTGGGAAATATCTTCGTCCTCGTCATTCTTGGCGGGGACTGTTATGTGTTCACCATCGGTAGTATATGAAATTGATTCGCTTTCCAAAAGCGTGATTTCGGACAGGTACATACGGGCGGACGTAAAGGAAATAGTTGCTCCGTTTACATCGTAGGTGGCACTGGACCTTGCGGAAAGTTCCGAACCGTTTACTTCGGGTTTCAAGTTGAGTGTGAGATTGGTTGAGCCGTTCATTGTTGCGGAAGAATCACATCCGGCGAGCAGAAGCAGTACGGCTGCTACCATAAATAGGCTATTCAGGTATCTCATTGGTATCAAGTTCGGTTAGAGTAAGTGCACGGGCAACTGCCTGCAAATTGCGTGCACATTGTTCGGTAAGAAAATGGGAGATAGACAGCACCCTTGTCAGTTCCTGACTTACAAGCGGTCACTGCTAGAGCGTATACCCTCGAGAAAGACACCGCAAGACAGGATGGAGAGCAGATGCACCCATCCTATCTGAGATTGAAATGTAAGATTCGAGGGTCAGGCGTTGAGTGGTGGGTCTCGCGCCGAACGAAATTCGAGAAAAGCTGAGGTCTGCTGGAGAATCAAGAGCTTGAGCAATGGCTCGGCGGAGTGATCTCTTGACGGCAGGGCGATAAGTTCCGCCAAATCACCAGTCAGGGGCACAGCAAAGAGTGTGAGATAAGGACACTCGGGATGCGTTTCATGGGCTTCGTGCACGCATTCCCCATCCATCTCCATCTGGGTTGGGTGGTGGTGCCCAGCAGCAAACATACCGTCTGCTGCCATGTAGATCAAGTGCGAGAGGGGAGCCAAGAGGCTTCCACCAACAAGCACACTCACTAACAGAACCGCTCCCACTCGACGGGAGGAACACGTTTGCAGAATTGTCAAAAACCGCGGCATACAAGACCTCAGTTCTCTGGAAAATATTCAAACAGGAAACGTTTGGCTACTGCGAAGAAGCCTCGAGCACGCTCAATTTCGCAAACATCACAGAAATAGTCAAGTGCCCGCACAAAAAAGTGTATGAAAAACTGTCTTCTGTCAGGCCTGAACTTGCAAGCTAAGGTTTTTGATCCCGGATGAGTGCGGTGGGCGCATGTTTTTCGAACTTCTGAAACGGGAGCAGGTGATCCAGATCTTCCCAAACCGAAGTTGTTCTGGGATGAGAGAGGACTTCCGGTCTTCTATAAATTCAGGCTTGGCCGGGATGCATTTTCTGGGCAAGCCAAACCCGTCAATCTGCAGGTCAACTGCCTTAACGTCAACTTTTGGCCAACGCTGTATCCAATTACGCCGAGACCAATAGATTCTCGTTCAAATTGGCTCCTCAGATGTACACAACCGTGGCCATGACACCCGCAATTCGACGAAAACAGGTGTCCTCGGGCAGATACACTATACAATGTTGTGCAACAGGTAGAGGTTGGACTACCCCTTTCAGGGGTATGTTGGATTGCAGGGCACCGCCGTAGCAGTGTTGTCGTCGTTGTAGGTTACGTTCATACCGCTAGCCTCGAGCGATTTACCGTCTCCGCTGGAAGCGTAAACAACAGTGTCGCAACTCTCGCTTACGAACTGTATGCAGTCTGCAAAGTCTTCAAGGCCGAGAGAACTAGCCCCCTTTTTCATCGTGCATTCAGAAGTGGCGAGTGTGCGGTAGGAGTCCTGCCGGTCATGTTTATATCTGGTTTTGATCTGCATTACTGTGAAAGGTACTAGGAAGTCACCAGCGTGAGCGGCACCCCAATGTCGGTATCTAGCGACAGTTAAAATTACGGTATGACGACAATTAAAATTAGGGTATG
>JAPPGC010000052.1 GCA_028875125.1 Bacteroidota bacterium
GCATGTATGAAGCCCGCCGCCAGCGTTCGTCCTGAGCCAGGATCAAACTCTCCGTGATTAGAGGTTTGAAAAACTTATGTGAGCGCTTACGCCACGCTCTCCCTGACTGATAATTGGATCGGTTGGTATCGGCTAAAAAACCGACCAACCATCCCTGTCAAAAAATCGACAAAGGACTCGCTATACTCTCATCCTGTCAAAGAACTGGCTGCCGAAAAAGGCAGGACAGCCAACTTACGACATTTTTATCATTCATGTCAACTCCTGTTCCATTTTCGAACCCTCGTCAAGAGGAATTCCTAATTTCTCTGCTACGCATCATGTCCTCACACAACGCGTAAAAGAGATCCCTCAAGGGGGCAAAACAGGGGCTGCTGAAAGACGATAAGTCGTGCTGCCAGTTGCACAAAGACCGGGTTGTAAACATTACTCGATATAGTGTTCCCAAAAAACCCCGATTTCGTAAAATTCTTTTTTTTATTTTTTTCTCACTAGGCTTTGACTGACATCCCTCTCCACAAAAACGTCTATTTTAGGTGGGGCCTTGCGGTGCTGCTTTTCCTGGCTGCACTGTTGTACTTCGCAGTCGATAAGCTAATCATGCCCCGGGTTACCCGACATGGTACAGAGATCTCGGTCCCAGACATCTCCAACAGACCATTGCCCGAAGCCCTGGAAGCCCTGGCAGAAGCGGGTCTCTTCGTTGGCGACAGCACTACACACTCTGGAACAGAGCTCCAACAGGGCCTGGTCCGCAGTCAAAACCCGCGAGCCGGTGCAAAAACCAAACCCGGCCGACGCGTTCATCTGACTATCTATCGTGGCTTTCCCGAACCCATCCCGGTTCCGGATGTCATCCTGGCATCTCTCCGCGACGCCCGATCGGACCTAAGACGTACAGGTCTGATCGTTCCTCCCGATGAGCTTCCCGACACAACCCGGAGTCCCTTTCCCGATATGGTTACACGAACCGAGCCGCCCGCGGGCGAGCTCCTCCAGAAAGGTGATACCGTCCGAATCTGGTATGGTCTCGGCCTCAATCCAAACTATTCGGTTGAAGTACCGAACGTCGCCGGCAGTCAGCATAATGCGGCCGAGCAAATCCTTCGCCAATTACATCTGTGGCCATCACCGCTTGGATACGACAAAAAGGATAACCCCCTGATTTCTCGACAATCCCCCGAACCTGGCAGCTTCGTGCCCCAGGGATCCACTATACGACTTTTTGCCGATTCCAGTCGCGTTGGCGAGAGGTAGTACGTGTGTCTAGGGCGGCCGAACCCGCCTTTGCGTCCTACTGACGAGGAGGTGAACCACAAGGCTGACTGCTTCGGTCTGGAAAAGTTTTGCTGGGAATTATGTATCGGTTCCGCGCATGCTGCTGATCTACGATCCGCTGCATCGCCTCTGCGCGATCTTTGATCACGCAGAAACTCGCGCTCTACCTCCGCCATCCACCAGAACTCCGCTGGATCCACTCCGACGATTCGTCTCCTTCCGCACGCTGCAGCCCCGCGGTCAGTGGGGCGCCGTGCGGAAGTCGCTGCAGGAGCTCATCGAATCGGCATCTCCGGCAGCGGTCCGGACGGAAGCGTCCAGGTGCATCGGCCTGGACGCCGACGCACTCCGGGAGGCAGCAGAATATCTGCAGCTGCAGTACCGGAAGCTCCACGAATCTGAGGCGTACCTGGCTCCCGGGGAATGGGAGCGGCGATCCCGACTGGTGACGATCAAGGTCACGGATTACGAGTTCGAGGCGTTGTCAAGCCTGGCAGAAGTTACTGGCTTGACAAAATCCCGGCTCATGCGCCTTGCGCTTGCCGGAACTGGGGCGCGGGGCGGTGAAAGTGTCCCGCGCCGCGCCATCCCGGAATCCGACAACAGAGAACACTGCCGCGGACGATCAATTCGTCCAGGGAGAGCTGTTTTCGGATGATGAATATCGTTGACCTTCCCCTCCGTTCTTCTTCATAAGCGCGTCAGGGCGATCCCCTAGGGCAAATCATAGCAGGGATGACACAAGATCAATGATCTGCGTTTGAGTGGGGGGTACCCTTTATTTATCCCACTGATCACAAATAAGGACATCAGAACGCCTTAAATGACAACACTCCCTCACTCTAGGTCAAACGGGTAACCGTATACGTACTCCTCAAATTTTGAAGATACATACAGGTGATCCCCATGCAGAAGAAAATCGCCAGGAGAAATGGTCTTCGTATCGCTGATAGGATGGAAGATCATTTTTGCAGCCATTCTATAATCGTCCCCAGACAAATCAAAGATATAAGTATCATGCCTCTCAGGTCCCGCATATGCAATCAGATAGCGGGAATTTAAAAACCTTATGGTCCTTGTAAATACGCGAATGCCGGGTTCCATTCCTGCAGGACTTCCACCGGGCGGGGCAGCAATAGGATTGAAACTACGAACACTGCTTCCCTCGAATCGGATGGTCTTCAAGTGTCTGAACTGACCATCATATACGAAGAGATAGGGGAGTCCCCTGTAAGCCACGGCAATCCTATCCCCCTCGGGAGAAACCGTTATCAGGTTGCTGTTTTCCGCCGATCGATCGGGAAGATCCAGAACCGGGAGTAATTTAGCGGGCTCAGCCCAGGCATGTGGAGGCGAGGTACTGTATGGACAGACCAGCCAATCAACCCCAATACATTCCAGAAATATGTAATCAGGAGAAGCCGCAATTCTGTGGTGCCGCATCCCTGTGCCGGTATTGAAAAACGAACCAACGTATTCAAACGTTTCCGTGAATATTTGAATGCGGCCCAGCTCCTTGACGAATATCTGCGAACCGTTATAATCGACCCCTACCGTATAATTAAACTCTCCCGGAGCTTCCCCTTGGGCACCAATTTTACGGCTCAAATATTCATCATTCCCTACCGCGAAGAAATGGTGACCAAGCCATTCAGAGATATAAATACTATCCCCAACCGCGACCATTTGGTGCGGCCTACCAAGAATCAATGAACCGTTTGGAATACCCAACCTAGTCGTTGCAATCCAATTTTCCGGCTCAATATCTGTATTGACCACAAAATGCGGGGCAGAATCTAATAAGCGGTCAATGATCGGAGAATCTTCAAACCGTGTAAGCGGCATTTCCCCGGTCTGACACGCCATAAAGGGCAATAAAAACAGGATCCCCGCATACCTCCACATGATGGGTATGCGGGGAATCGAAATGAAATTCATCTGTTCATGCAGCTCAAGTAGCAACACATTATTCCATGGTCATACCGCACACGGAACCCCCATAGGATCCAGTACCATAATTTTCGTACTCTTGATCGTCTCCTTCGCACCAAATTAACATCGTCCACCCGCCACCTGTCTCCGCAACAGTAGTAAGGCACGCACCATTCCAGCAAGAGAGCGCTCTATGTGGCGCATCGCTTGTAGCTTGAGATGAGACAGGGAGAACACCCCCAACGAAAAGAAAAGGCACATGGCCGCCAAACTAAGCACGTACTTCATTTTTACGAAGGATCGCCAGCGATGGCGTTCTTAGAGGGGAGGACTACCCTCCTTGAGAGCAGTATAGTTCCGCCGGACAATTTGGCCGATCATATAACAATCTCCGGAAGCCGCGGCCACGCGCCCCGATTCGGCTTGATGGGTGCGACATAATGGCCCTAAAGTAACATCCGCAACCCCAGACATACAGATTACACATGATCCGCATCGTAATTCTGCCTGCCTCATTTGCCTATCAGATGAAGCCGGTTTTTGATCTCATCGATTAACAATTCCATCAACGCGTCCTCACGCGCACAATCTTAGAAATAACTATCGACATCCTCCATCGCCTCCACAATATGACCACGTGACACGCGCATACCTGGGCATCGTTCGCATACAAGTCGCACAACTTGATTCACCACTTCCTTCTTTCGTCATCCATCGTATGGATCTCCTTCTCGCAGCGCAAAATCCAAGTCGCTGGAACCTATTTCAATAATCATCTAATTCGGGAATTTTTAAAAAGGCTGTCCCTCCTTGACCATCTTTTCAGCTTCTTCACGTGCTTTTTTGTAAAAGGACCTGGCTTTTTCTTTAGTTTCATCTGAAATACTTGTGATTCCTTTTTTAGAAAACAAACGGAGTTCATAACCACTGCTTGAAAGGGGGGTGATCCAATATCCTTCTAACTCTGGCAGTTCATATTTTTCAGAATTCAGGAACTCACATGTAAGATAGAATACTCTATGTAAAGTGCCAGCATTGATTGGACCTTGGCCGAAGCGCATTACTTCTGTTTTAAAATTCAGCATGATTTTGCCGACCCCTCGGCGTTTAGTTACTGTGTTGGTGTTATGCTGCCGCGCCTCTTTTCTCTTTCTCACACGGCGCACTTTTCCGCGCATATTGCTTGCCGCGCAGCTTGTCCGTCAGCGGGTACGGGACTTGCTTGGGATCCAGGTCAAAGAAAGCTTTTAATTTTTAACGCTTTAGGCTTGCATAAATGGTAGAGAGTCCCCCCCCTACAGGCACAACGCGCAGGATTTTGCACGGTGCACCAAGCGATAGCAGGAACCGCTGCAGCGCATGTTTGTGGCCGTTTGCTTCCAGCTCCCCTTCCAAGTCATACACCGTATAGGTCACCCCGCCCCGCCGCACGCAGATCACATAATCGCTGTGCTTGCCCTTGCTCATGGAATCAGTTTCTTGTCAGGCCAGGATCCGGATTTTCCGCCCGGATTACAAGTTGCAAATGCTCAAATTGTTCGCTATGAGTGGCGAACCCCGCTCAGACACTTCAGAATCGTACCGCGGTACAAATGACGTTTCCCGCACTTGTCCTGTGTCTCTTTGAGCGTACGCAATGCCGTTCTTAACCTGAGCGTGCGCCTGCGTGCGGCAATGCATAGCTGGGGGCAGGAGAGAAAAATGTCAATCTGTTGGAGACTAGACCAACCTCTGATTCTGGACGCTAAAAGCAATCAGGCTTAACTGGCTCGCGAAGCGGAAAGACTTTGCCCCTTCGGCTTCGGCTCCACCTTCTTGGCTTCAACTTCTTTATCCAACTGGAGCTGGTATATGGCCTCCATGTTCTCCCATACAGTGGCACTGAGTCCAAAAACCTCTTCAAACTGCAATGCAGTTTCTGGTTCAATCTGAGCCTTACCAGCTATTATGTCACTGATCAACTTGAGCGAGAGCCCGCAACGACGAGCAAGTTCGGCCTGCGAGTAGCCCCGAACTTCAAGGTACTCTTCAAGCAACCAACCCGGCGGACTTGCATAGTCCGGCGTCCATTTGCGCGTTGATTTCGACATCATGCAGGAATCTCATCCTTCATAGAATTCACTAATCCTGAATCTTATGGTGAGCTGTAACGGTTGTGTTGGCGAAACCCGATCACGATTGAATTGATGCTCGCCCGTAACGTCACTCTTCAAGGTACACGGCCAGCCCCTCTCTCGCATCTACCTGTACCCGCTCACGGTACTTGGTTTGTATTCTTCGTCCAACATAATCCGGCTGAAGGGGCATTTCGCGGTGACCCCGGTCTATTAGCACCATCAACTGAATCCGGGCCGGTTTACCCATTTTGCATACCGCATCAACACCGCGGTGTGCAGTGCGTCCGGTATGAAGCACATCATCTACAACTACAACCTGCTTGCCTGATACTTCCACTGCTTCCCCACTATCTGCCCTCAAGTCAAGCGGGATTGGATCTACTCTGCGCCCCGCAATTTCGCTGATGTATCGTGCCAACGCCCGGGCTACAAGGATCCCCTGCGGTACGATCCCGAACAAAACCAGATCGCCCGTACCACGATTGTGCTCATCCAACTCGCACGCGAGCCGTGCAAGCGTCCGCTCCATTCGCTCCTTTCCAAGGATCAAAGTTCGCATGGCGGTGCCGTGCGAATTAATCCTGGAACATAGCCTTGATGCTGCCCCAACTTCTTGGAATGGCAGTAGGCGTATAGTTAACCTTCCGTTCGGCCACACGCTGCCGCAATCCGTTAGTCAGAACCGCCTCTAATCTATAGTCAACCATCGCCATCGGCGACTTGTAGACCTGTTCATCCCGTACCGTATAAGGGGTATTTGCACCATGAGCCTGAAGTTCCACGAGCAACTGGAACTGCTCGGATTGTTCCGTTTTCCGGTGAAGTTCGTATGTTCGTACTCCTGGCTCGGCCTCCGCTTCCCAGATAACGACCATAGCTGCCCCACTGTACTCCGCATTAAAATAGCGAAGACGAACATCAAGGGACACTGAGGCTATCAGCAAAATCCCGGTCAGTAGAAATAACAGCACCCGCATGCAGGCTGAAATCAGTTCAAAACGGATTCGTTCCCGTAACACTATACACGGACAAGACACAAGATGATCAACCATCCGTGCCCAACCCGGCTAAACATAAGCACTAAATTATAAATATGCGCGATAAAATCCCTCTAGGCACAATAGTGGGGATCAATGCCTCAACTCATTGGTCTCTGATCGTACTCCTGATTGGGCTGTTCGGAGTACTCCTTTGGCAAGGAGTTGGCTTGATTCTTGCCCTGCGCAGCCTGCTGCTTACCGGGCTGCTCTTTCTTTGTGTATTGTGTCACGAATTTGGCCATGCCATCGCCGCCCGGACTTTTGGGGTTCGTACGCTGGACGTTACACTGTACCCCGTAGGAGGTATTGCCCGTCTGGAACGTATGCCTGCTGTCCCGCGCCAGGAACTCATTATCGCCGCCGCGGGCCCATTTGTCAACCTGCTCCTCGCCGCTGGATTCTTCCTCTGGTCGCTAGCCAACGGCTACAACCCCGGATTCTCTGTCTCCGCGCAGTCTCCAATCCCGGTGAGCCTGCTTTGGCTGAACCTCGCGCTCGCGGCCTTCAACCTGCTCCCGGTCTTTCCTATGGACGGAGGACGTGTGCTGCGGGCCCTTTTGGCTATGCGCATGTCCTATCGAATGGCTACACGCGTAACCATATGGGCAGCGCAAATTCTTGCCATTGGTTTCGCTGTCGTCGCGATTTTTCCGATGCCCCTTTTTCGTAAATTCAACCCAGTGTTGCTTTTTGTCGCTGTCTTCGTTTTTTTCGCTGCAAGACAGGAAGGGAACCAACCGTCTCAAACGCCCGTTTCGGATACATCGGCCGCGCCTTAAAACGTACCCGTTTTTTCTTCTCAATTGAATGCGCATTTCTTTACTCTCTGCGTGGTTGTTTCTTTCCTGCCTTAGCCTATGCCAGGCACAGGAAAGCAGCCGGAATGTGCAGGTTGTCGGACAATTGTCTTTGGAAGGAGGCTTCCTGGCAACAGTTTTGGACCAAGACCCAAACCGCCCGCTCGCATACACACTGGACACCCTCTCTGTGCTGCATGTCGTTGATCTTTCCGACCCTGCGGCACCTGTTGTCTCTTCCCGGGTAACCGCGTCCGGCGGACACGACCTCACCACTTTCGTTGCAGAGGGCCGGGTATTTGCAATTATCGCAGGAGATCGCCTCACGGTAGTCGACGTCTCCCAGGCGTCGCAGGCCGTGCTTCTCTCAGAGCAACTTTCCCCGGAACCGTTCTCTCGTGTTTTTGCCTATAAGCACAGCACGGGTCAAGGACTTCTTTTTGGCGCCGGCTCCTCACAGGCCCTTGCACTTGATCTTTCCGCCCTTGTTACAGGCACTGTCTCAGTCGAGGCCTCACTCTCTACGCCTCCTCATCAAGGAACCCTTGAAGGTATTGGGGACCTGTTTGCGGGCTTCTATCCAGAAACTCAGGAGGATCGTTTGTATTTAGCTGCCGCGGGAGGATATTTCGTCTATGATATCACCAACCTCGAGCAGCCAGTACTCAAGACCAGTGTACTGTCTGCGGCCGTCCAAAAGGGGCATGCCATTGCCCCTACTCCAGACGGCGCCTTCGCACTCACGCTAGCCAGTTATCGTACTGCTCCGCTACGCATCTTTGACCTTGCCGGTGAGCGGGTTAGAACGGCTGTCGGAGCATGGATGGAGGACTGGCAGAGCGAACTTGAAGATGTTCGCGTGCGCTGGCCGTTCGCGTTCGTCGCGGGGCTGGAGTCCGGGCTCTATGTGATTAATATTTTCGATCCCGCTGCACCCTACACCGATGCCTGGTTCCGACCGGATCCTCCCAGCGAGACCGCTCCTTTATTGCGTCAACGGCAAGGCGTCGTGTCTGTGAACATACGCAACCACGATGGCCTGATTGTGGCCACAGATCATACACATGGCTTGTGGCTTCTTCGTCTGGAAGCCTTTGGAGGGTGGCATGGTCAGAACTGGGGAGTCCCCAACGTTTCTGAAGTTCAAGATTGGGTAAACGGACCATACTAATGACTCGACCTTTATATGCTTTGTGCTTTCTGCTTCTTTGGCCAGCCGTCACGCTCGCTCAGGGACTGAAGCACCCCTCTCACCCTCCTCCCCCGGGGCAGCGTGGAAGCGAGAATATTACGGTGGTGGCACACCTGCCACTCGGAATTCCTGGAAGTGTGTCCGATATAGAAATTGAACAGGATCCCGACCGGCCCTTTGCATATGTTGCCCGCAGGTCTCACGAAAAAGGGTTTGATGTTATTGACCTGAGTAACCCATCCCAGGCCCGCGTGATTCATCGCTGGCGCATTGAAGAGGAAGACCTGCATCAGGGTGGGGCGATGGATGGTCGTTACTTTAAACATGACGGACGATACTATTACGTGCAGTCTGTGCAGTTTCGGCAGGGAGGTCCGAATTCCGAGGTTGGCGCTATTGTTTTTGACGTAACCGATCTACCCGAAGCACCGAGGGAAGTGGGGCGCATCCGCCAGTCCGAAACTCCCGGAGGCTTTCACAACATCTTTACTTACAAACACTCCGGAGGCTCGCCCCTCCTTTTCGCCACAAGTGGACCATCCGCCAAGGTCTTTGATCTGGGTCGCTTTATTGAGGGTTATCAGACAGAAGTGGAAGCCCGGATTCAAGATGAAAATCATGCTCTGGTTGGCGTCGTTCCCATTGCACAGAGTGAGAATATGTGGTCTCGCGGCTATCACGATTTCTATATTGGCTACCACCCTGAGTCTGGGCAGGATCGCTTCTATGGCGGTGGGGGCAGCGGGTATTACGTGTACAATGTGACGGATCTGGCCAACCCTGAACTGCTTCTGACTATTCTTGGCGTGCCTGGCGTGTCCTGGGGACATACCTTTACCCCATCACCTGACGGCCGGTTTGCTGTCGGTGAAACCGAATTTCAGTATCAGCCTCTGCGCTTCTTTGACCTGCAGCCCGCCCTGGATGGCGAGGTCGATAACATTGACCACGCAGTGGGTGCCTGGCATGCGGACTGGAAGAGTCTCGCACATAACCACGAAGTTCGGTGGCCTTACCTCTTCGTTGCCGGCTATGAGACCGGGCTTAGCGTGGTAAACATGGAGGATGTTACCAACCCCCACACAATTGCTTACTACGACACCTTCAATGGCCGGCACAATAACCGTGACGAATCGGCCGCCCGCATGGGAAGTCCCTACACCTGGAATGTCTACGATGGGGCATGGGGCGTGGATGTCCGTAATTATGACGGTCTTATCGTAGTCAGCGATATGTCTACCGGGTTTTGGGCATTCCGCGTAGACGGTTTTGATGGATGGTACGGCGAAGATTTTGGCGTTCCAAACATTTCCAGTGCACAGAACTGGGATTCCGGTCCCGCACCAAAATAATTTTTGCTACAATGCTTCGATTAACTGTTCTCCTCTTGTTCCTGCTGCCTGGCATCGCCACAGCCCAATGGACCACCGAAAATCCCGGAAGCGACAACCTCACTGTGCTGGGACATATTCCCTTGGGACCTCGACTCAGTGTGGCGGATCTTGATATGGAACAGGAGCTGTCCAGGCCTTTTGTGTATGTCTCCCGCATGGTGTACGGAGACGAGGGCTCCAAAGGCACAGACATCATTGATGTTTCCGATCCTGCAAACCCCCGCGTGATCTACCGATGGAGAATAGAGGAGCAGGACCTGCATTTGAGGACCGGCGGGATGGATGTGAAATACTTTAAGTGGAAGGATCGCTACTATGTCGTGCAGTCGCTGCAGTTTGGTGCTGGCGGACCCAACAACGACCTCGGAGCTGTAATCCTGGATGTAACCGGGTTACCCGACTCCACGCAAGTACGCGAGGTTGCTCGCATTCACGAACCTGACTTGCCGGGAGGCTTTCACAATATTTTTGTGTATGCCCATTCAAATGGTCGCCCGCTGCTCTTCAGTACGGTTTCCGGACCTTTTGCGCACGTGTATGACCTCGGGAAGATTGTCGAGGGCAATCTGGAAGAAGGCCTGGTTGCCCGCGTGCCCGTTCCAGAGTCCCCACTTGGGCGTGGCCGCGCACGTGGATATCACGACTTCTATGTTGGCTATCACGCAGAAACCGGACAGGACCGTTTTTACGGCGGCGGCATAGGAGGCTACTTTGTCTATGATATCACCGACTTACAGGCGCCGTCTCTTCTGGTAACTCTGACCGGCATAAACGGGGTTCGCAGCGGGCACACCTTTACCCCAGGCCCGCATGGCCGGTTTGTGATCGCCGAAACCGAGTATCGCTACGCACCGCTGCGCATCTTTGACCTGAAACCGGCACTGGATGGCGAAGAGTCAAATATAAACCGCCCCATCAGTGCCTGGACGGCAGACTGGCGTAACCTGGTTCACAACCATGAGGTCCGCTGGCCATATGTTTTCGTATCCGGCTACCTGGATGGCTTGCAGGTTTTCACCCTTATTGACCCGGAAAACCCCGCGACGGTCGCCTACTATGACACGTATCTGGGTCCAGAGAACACGGACCGGTATCCCGTATTTAACGGGGCTTTTGGTGTGGATGTGCGCAATGATGACGGACTTATTGTGGTCAGTGATATGTCTACCGGTTTTTGGACCTTCCGGATGGAGGGTTTCCGGGGATGGAACGGTGAAGACTGGGGAGTTCCGAATATTTCAAGTGTACAGGACTGGGACAGCCTACCATGATTAGCGTGGTCTACCTGATATTGCTGGCGTTGCCCACTCCGGCGCAACTCAGTGAGTGCACAGATGATTATTATGCCATTGACCTGATTCGGACACGTCGGGTTCCTGCCGCGTTCCAAGCGGAGGGCTCTGTAAGGCTAACATTCGTTCCGTCTCCGTTTGGCGTTGCTGTCGATCCAATTGGTAGCTATCGCTATAACCTTGATGTTCAAGTCAATCGATTGGGCCCCGTGCCTGGACACGAATACACCGTCTGGCTCTCTACACCCAACCTAAAAGAAGTCGTGCGTCTCGGGCCTCTTTCGCGCGAGGGCCACATTGCCGGCTCGGTTTCCTGGAACAAGTTTCTAGTTATCATCACGCTTGAGCCGGAAGGTAGTGCTCCCGTGCGATGGACTGGCCCCGTGGTCATGCGGGGCCTCTCGCGCAGCGGACTGATGCATACCATGGCAGGACATGGACCCTTTGAGCAGGAGCCCTGCACCGTTTATGGTTATTACTGATCCATGAGAGCTGTCTTGTTGCTTCTGGCGACCTTAAGCTTTGCTCCTTGCGCGTACTCACAGCATCAGCACCATGGGCACGCCATGCCTGTCGGCCCCCCTGACAGCGTAGTCTGGCGGATGCCCCCCATGGATATGAGCATGCCAATGTTGCCCGGCCTGGAGAACGCACTTCCCCCGACGCCCCCGGACCTGCCTCTGCAGGACCCAGGCCTCCCTCAGGCAATCCCTGGTGAAGTGCTGGCGCTCGCGAACGGAGACTCCCTATATCTGACAGCAACCCCAGTTCGCCGCCAAATCGCTGGACAGGAGGTTGTGATGTTCGGCTACAATGGGCAATATCCCGGTCCCCTGTTGAAGGTTTCCAAGGGATCGACCATGACGGTCGTGTTCCGAAATGCTCTGACCGAACCAACCACGGTGCATTGGCATGGCCTCCGGCTTGATAACCGGTTTGACGGAATCCCCGGCATGACACAACCACCTGTCGAAGCGGGCGACGATTTTATTTACGAACTCTACTTCCCCGATACCGGACTCTACTGGTACCACCCACATATTCGCGAGGATGTGCAGCAGGACCTCGGGCTTTACGGCAATATGCTGGTCCTCCCCGAAACACCAGACTACTATGGTCCGGCAAACAGAGAGGAAGTGCTCTTGCTGGACGACATTCTTCTCGACGAAAATGGTTTGATCCCGTACGGAAAGGCGGTTCCGACCCATGCCCTCATGGGGCGCTTTGGCAACGTAATGCTGACCAATGGAGTGACCGACTACCGCTTTGAGGTGAATCGCGGCGATGTTGTTCGTTTTCACCTCACGAATGTGGCCAACGCGCGCTCTTTCAATGTCAATTTTGGAGGGCTCCCCATAAGGGTCGTGGCCTCTGACCTGAGCCGGTTCGAGCAGGAAGCCTGGGTGAACAGTATTGCTATTTCTCCCGCTGAGCGCTACGTTGTTGAGATCCTGTTTCCTGAGTCTGGAGCTGTAGCCATTACGAATACCATCCAGGCGATTGATCATTTTCGGGGGGAGTTCTACACCCATGTCGACACGCTTGCCCTCGCAATGGTGGGAGATACTCCGGCATCCCCGGACTACAGCTCGTTCTTCTCGGAGTTGAGAGCAAACCCCGATGTTTCGACGGACATTGCTTCTTTTCGCGACCATTTTGACCGCCCACCTGACAAGTTCCTTACGCTTTCGCTTCGCGTGCGGAATCTCCCTATCCCCATCATGCTCTCAATGGAAATAGACACGCTTTACGTACCGCCCATTGAATGGAACGATGCCATGCCAATGATGAATTGGCTGTCTACGGGCGCGCAGGTGGAATGGGTTTTGCGTGAAAGGGATACAGGACTCGAAAATATGGACATTCACTGGGACTTTCAGGTTGGCGATGTTGTTAAGGTGCGGATATTTAACGATCCCCGCACCTTCCATCCCATGCAGCATCCCATCCATTTCCACGGTCAACGATTTCTTGTCCTGGAAACGGACGGGCTTCGTAATCAATACCTTGTCTGGAAAGACACAGCAACTATCCCGGTTGGCTCAACCGTGGATTTTCTGGTAGACATGTCCAATCCGGGTGACTGGATGGCGCATTGTCACATCGCCGAACATCTTTCGTCCGGAATGATGTTAGGTTTTTCCGTAAAACCTCCTCCGATTAACCGTTAATTTGGTATCTTAGTCGGGAGCCCTTTGTGTTCTCGTAAATTATTTTCACCGTCAGAAAAAGCCGTCATGACCTCGATGCGTTATTCTTTCCTGCTTTTCACAGCACTCTCTTTTATCATTCTCACCGGATGTA
The DNA here is from genome assembly GCA_028875125.1 of Bacteroidota bacterium. Taxonomy (GTDB): domain Bacteria; phylum Bacteroidota; class Rhodothermia; order Rhodothermales; family Bin80; genus Bin80. The sequence goes on from JAPPGC010000052.1 coordinate 13,347, forward strand.
ATCCAAGAGCCGTCGAAACCCTAACCATGAATGCTCCTGAAACCTTGGAGACCAATCAGTCAGGTGATTTCTCGGCAATGGCCAATGACGATGCCCGTCCCCCGATCGAATATACTTGGGCGTTTGGAGACGGAAATACTGCTGACAGCCCCAATACTGTACATGCCTACGATGAAGCCGGGGCCTACACGGTGACCGTCACAGCAAGCAACAAGAACGGACGATTCACGGTATCCGAAAGCGCCAGTGTAATGGTAATGAATCCTCCTGTACCTGCACAGGTCTTGGCCCTTCTAGCCAGTTCTACGAATGTGGATACCCGCACACCTGTCGAGTTTTCTGCAAACGTCCTCGGGGACGCACCTCTAACGTATGCCTGGAGTTTTGGGGATGGCACTTCTTCCGCCTCTCCCAGACCTCAGCACACTTATATGTCCGCGGGAGAGTATTCCGTATCGCTGGAAGTCTCCAATGAGCATGGACGAGACGCACGCACGCTAAATATTGCTGTGGCGCAATTTGAACCGCCCTATTGCGCAGATCTCGCAGAAATGAGCACCGTCTTTTTCGAGCGTAATTCTAGCCTGCTGACCGACGCCGTCCAGCAAGCTTTAGACGACAATCTCGAGATTCTGGGAGAGTGTTTGAATCTCCAGGTGCGCATAGAAGGCATGTCCAGCCCTCTGGAGCGCAATCCCCAGACACTGTCGGAAGACCGCGCGCGGGCTGTTCGTGATCACTACATCGAAAACGGGATTGATGCTCAGCGTATCACTACTGTTGGTGTTGGGAGTGCAGATGGAACGTCCAAGAAGAGCGGGGTAGATCAGTTCCGCAGGGCAGATTCGATACCGATCCGCTAGGTACTACACCACCCTCGCTGCACGGCGCCGTCCTCTCCGATGGCGTAAAATCCAAGGTCCCGGCCTGTGCGGAGCTTGGTTATGTAGATGATTTGGCCGACGTGCATTGAAAAGTGTTCGACTGCGTGATAGATCGCTCCAAGTACTGTTATCTGGATTCCCTGAATGGTCCGGGGCTGCTCCAATAGGTCCTGCTCCAGTCCATCCAGCACGTAGACGGCCTGTTGCACGGTGGCTCGCAGTTTTCCGATCAGCACTGCTGCACTGCTACCACCATCAGCTGAAAATTCCTGTGCCCGCTGGCGATCGTCTTCCAGACCGCCAACCCCGGCGACAATCCACTGATGCAGGTTGCCTGACAGGTGGAGCAGCAGATTTCCCACACTGTTTGATGTCGGATGTGGCCTCCACCACAGATCCGCCTCAGGCAGGACCTCCAGACACTTCTCAATCTTCGGCAAATAGTCTTTCAGTAGCAGGTTTTGCGATTGTCTGATAAAGAGCTCGCATGCTCGATCCATCCTGTTTTCTCCTACGCTTTCGCCTCTTCAAGAAAGGTTTGTGATTGTTATTGGGGCCCCGTATTTCGTCCGCCCGAGAACACTTGGTCGTTCCGGGTACTCTTGTTCTTGGAATTTGTGTCAAATTCGTGCCGGGAGACCCTAAAGCATGTTGTTGTCTTGTCCCTATCTTTGATAAACGGACGCCTTACAGAACAAGGGAGGCTAATCTGTGTACGCCCCTGTTTTCTTTGAGAGATCATTCTGACTACCCAGAATAACTCTGACACCTATTCTTATGAAATTTCAACTGCGCTTCATCATACCGATCACGCTGCTTCTCTTGGCGGGAGGGCTGCTTGGGGCTTCTTTTAGTCGCTATTTCGGTGACATAACGGAAGATTTGCGCAAGCTTGAAGAGGCTTTTCTCATGATCAACCGCCGGTACGTTGATCCAGTGGAGCCCAACCAAGCCGCCGAAGACGCGATCGAAGGAATGCTCAAATCCCTCGACCCGCATTCTTCCTACATTGACGCTTCTGCATTTAAGGAGGTGGCCGAGTCTTTTCAGGGCTCCTTCGGTGGCATTGGCGTTTGGTTTCAGATACCTGACGGCGACACCGCGCGCGTGGTTTCCCCAATAGAGAATGGTCCCAGTGAAAAAGCGGGGATCCGAGCAGGTGACAGAATCATTGCCGTTGATGATACGTCGGTGGTCGGTGTAGGTGAGGATGAAGTGAAGCGACGCCTCAAGGGACCGGTAGGTACGCAAGTAGAGGTAACTATACGACGCTTGGGTATTCAAAAGCCTTTCACTGTGCCCCTCACACGTGACCTGATCCCGCTGTACTCTATTACTAGCAGTTATATGGTGGATGAAATCACCGGTTATATCCGAATCAGCCGATTTGCCCAGAGCACCTATGCTGAATTCATTCAATCCCTTGACGAACTGCAGGGACAAGGAATGGAACGTTTGCTCTTGGATCTTCGGGACAATGGTGGAGGAATATTGCAGTCAGCGGTTGCAATTGTTGATGAAATGCTGGCCGGGAATGAATACATCGTCAGCACTATTGGCCGCAGCGTACCCAGTGAAGTTTTTGTTGCTCAACGTACTGGGCGCTTCGAAACCCAACCCATTATCGTTTTGGTAAATGGCAACTCCATTTCGGCAAGTGAAATTGTCGCGGGGGCCTTGCAGGATCACGACCGTGCACTGCTTGTTGGTCAACGAACCTTTGGGAAAGGATTGGTGCAAAACCAATTTCCTTTACCTGATGGCAGCTACCTACAAATAACAACGGCCCGTTACTATACCCCCTCCGGCCGATTAATACAGACTCCGTACGAGGAGGGGGATCGCGAAGGATACTTTGAGGCTAAACTGGAAGGATTGATCAAAGCCCAGCAGGATCCCGATAAATACGCGGAAAGCATTCCAGATTCACTAAAATTCACCACCACACACGGGCGTACCATCTTTGGGGGCGGAGGAATCATGCCGGACCATTTTGTTGAAGGCGATTCCCTAAGGCCTCGCATACTGCGCGCACTTTATGGTGGTGCACTATTCGAAACCTTCCGCCTCTGGTTCGAAAATAACGAACAGGCACTGCGAACCACCTGGGATGATCAGGCAGATGATTTCTTGAACGATTTCACTTTTTCGACTGCACAATGGGATGCTCTGTGGATTTCTGGAGCTTCCTCCCAAGTTCCTGTAACTTTTGTGGACGCTAATCCTTCCACCGAAGAGCTGCAGTTCACCTACAGAGAACTCAATGAAAACAGTGAAACAATCCGCCTTTACTTCAAAGCTCTTCTCAGCCGGCAATTATACGGGGCGCGCATTGCCACTCCGCTGTTTCATGCCATTGACGAAACCTTCCAGGAGAGTCTGTTACTCTGGTCTGAGGCCGAGAAGTTAGCGCTTCTCAGTCAATAGTTGCCCACGGCAGGCGTGTGATTTTCACTTCTTCCCCACCGGTCGGATCTGCACAGTCTTCGGGAAGATGGATGAGACAATTGGCATGCTGCAGCGAAGAATACAGATTTGATGCCTGTGGTCCTGTAGTCTGTACAACCAGTTGCCCATCTGCCTGACGGACGGCTTTCCCGCGGACGAAGTGATATAAACCCGCTGGCTTTTTCACTGGAAATTCCAGCTGTGCGCACAAAAAAGGAGGCTTTGGCTGAGCAGCTCCCATGAGCGTGAGCAATGCGGGACGGACGTACTGCAGAAAACATACCGCCGCTGAGACAGGATTGCCCGGCAAACCAAAAACCAGTTGGGAGCCAAGCTTACCAAACAACATCGGTCCACCTGGTCGCTGGCGTACACGCCAAAAACTCTGACAAAATCCCATTTTCGCAAGTACATCCTTGACAAGGTCATGTGTGCCCACAGAGACACCTCCACTGATAACCAGCACATCCGCACCCTTACTAGCCTCAATTGCTTGTATCAAGCTGTCAGGATTATCCCTTGCAACTAGCGGCCCCGTCACCAAGCCGCCTGCATCCAATATCTGTGCTACAAGTCCTGGACCATTAGCATCGCGAATCTTTGCGGGCGGTAGAGGCACTTCTGCCTCCAAGTGCAACTCGTCCCCCGTCACAATAACGGCTACATGTGGAGTAGCGCTCACTTTAATCTCCTGGTAACCGGCGGCCGCGATCATACCCACAACCGGCGGCGTAATATGCGTGCCTCCACTTATTACTGATGTTCCCTCCTTTGCGTCTTGCCCTGCGCGCCGAATATACGCTCCCTTCTTCGGGCATCGATTAATTCTCACAAAGCCAGGGTCATTCTTCGTGGTCCACTCTACTGGAACCACTGCTTCCGTACCCGGTGGGACTTTTGTCCCCGTCATAATCCGTATGCAGCCTCCGGGCTTTATTCTACCTTGGGGGTTCTTGCCAGCAGGTATATCTCCATCCAAGCGGAGACGCGCAGGAACTACTGTAAGATCTTCCATGTGCACTGCGAAACCATCCATAGCAGAATTATCGAAAGGAGGTATTGATTCCCGGGCAATTATTCTCTCTCGCAAAACCCGTCCCAGCGCCGCTGGAAGAGGCACCCTCTCTGTCGGAAGCAACCGTAGCTCCGCGTTAGTTTTCCGCAATGCTTCCGCAACCGTGATTCTATCTTGCATTATCTGGTGGATAAAATGTTACAACCACTGAATTTAATTCTAACACGCTAGCTGTAAACTTCAAACTTGTGGATATAGATGCGATTATTCACGTCTTACTCACAGATTCTAAAGCCGGTGTATACAGCTACTTGCGGGAAGATATCGCCTATCCTGGTGCATTTTCACCGGTTTTTTGGGGGCCTGCGTCAAGTTATCCACAAATCCACAGCCCCAACGAATATGTAAGCTTTATAATTTTAAAAACTTCGTGTAGTAAACGCATCTGGTAGCTTGTGGACAACTTTTTCCGTGATCTAAAAACTCGTGTCTCTGGTGCCTAGTCTGGCAGATTATTCTAGCGAGCCCTGAGGATAGTAATTATGTCTCCATAAGGCTAGATAGTAGTTTGGTTTCGTGTGGTTGAACTGAAACTATCTCTGTCCGTCTCTTGGGGTCTTCTTCTCGAGCAAGCACCCAAGTAACGGATAAGGTCGAATCGCAATGTTCGGGATCATTCCTTAATTGCTAGGTAACATATAAAACTGAAAGTCCTCAATTGTTGAAACCGTGGCCCCGTGCTCTCGGCAAAGCAAAATCCTATGACAAGCCCTTGTATAAGCAGCTCTTTGAGGGAGGGCCGTAGAGAACTTTCAGCGGGCTTCGTACAAGAGAGGAAAGATGGCCCTGAGTTCAGGCCTTTACCGATCACCATTGAGGTGGTCTATTGTGCGAGTTGCCTGTCGCAAGTGATTGGTCTTTTCCAAATCAGGTATAAATTCACAAAACCGCCCACGTATTCCTTCACCTACCTTTACTGCAGCTTCTGTAATTACAGCGAAGCTCAATTACCTCCCCGTCCCCAGCCCGCCTCGAAACCACCGGAATTATTCTGATAAGCCTGCTCAGGTTTCATTGCACTTGAACGCTTCGATACCAGTCTAAACCACGTTTAAATACAAAAGGACCCATAACCAATAGCATAAGTCCCACACCTATGCTAGGAAAGGTCAAAAAGCTCAGACCTGTTGAGATACAGGAAATAAAATAGGTCAATGCAACGAAGAATTTAGCTTGCTCAGACACAGACTTTACCAACCTGTCCCATAAAAACCAAGCCACAATGGAAACCGCCAATAAAATCGATAAAACCATTTATTGCCTCAATTAGCAATCTTATTGATCTCCAGAAAATAAGCAAAGGCAATTAAGTAGGCGAGGAACAACCGCAACTGACCAGAAATGACATAGAGGCCAGTACAAAGCCTAAGAGCAATATGCCGTTACACGTGCCACATTCTGGAAGCAATAAATCCCAAGCATTCCAGAGCATTCGGCATTCAGGCATCAGGAGAGCACACCATGGCTCCTGATGGAAACCGGCTGCCCAGCGGGCCGTATTTTGTGCGTATGGAAACGTCGGCCTATTGGCAAACCCGCATGATGATGCTGGCCAAGTAGGCGCAGGACCACCAGTTGCCCCCTACATTGATGCAATCACAGCGATCCGGCCTGCTGAGCTTGGAAGAAGATGCCTGGTTTGAGGCTTCGGCGGATTCAGCGAATATCCGTATGCTGGACACGCCGCTAGGTGGAACCGGATTTCTGGTTCGATACGATGGCGAGACCGGCAAACTGGGATTCGTGCAGCCAGGAAGCGTGCTCCCTGGTGAATGGTCCCCGTCGTATGCCAGCGTGTACAGCACCGGCTACTCCGTTGCCGTAGTTGATGGTCGTCTTTTCCATGGTGAAGGTCTCGGACCAAATGAGCGATACAGGGCGGGCTCGGCCATGGTTACCGTGCGTGATCTGGAGGGCTCGGTGCAGTACCGGATCGGACCACGCGAGCGTAGGCCGCTAGCGTGGAGCATTTTCATGCAGGGGATCCGCTTCGACGCGCAGGGCAATCTCTATCTGGCCGGCACGTACACTGACACGCTTTACTTTTCGCCGGATGTGGTTCTGGCTCCGTCCAGAAGCTTCAACGACCATACATGGGATGTATTCGTGGCCAGCTACGCGCCGGACGGCCTGGTGCGCTGGGCACACCAGGTAGAAGGCGGCACGGGCGACTTGTGGATTTCGAACGGGCGGTTCGGCAGGGCGGCCTTTGACGTGGATGCAGCAGGCAATGTGGTGCTCGGGGCCGTCGCCGATGGCGAACTGCCTCCTTCTTTAAGCGCTGCGGAAGACGGCGTCGTGCTGGCGCATTACAGCAGCAGCGACGGCGCATTGCAACGCATTCAAACGCTGAACGATCTGGGAATCTCCTACATCCCTTCATTCAGCACGCTGCGTAATCATATGGGGCCGACTTACCGCGCCTTTGCGGGCGATTACGTGGCGACTCCGGAAAGCATCCGTCTTGACAAGAGCGGTAATGTGTACGTTTTGTGGCGCAAGACGACGGCTGATGCCGCCGTATTCAATTCGCTGACGATCAGCGATACGACGCTGCATCGCCGGCAGGAGGCCTATATTCATGCGCTGACGAAGTTTGATGCGCAGGGGACGTTGTTGTGGGCCCGGAAACTGGACAACCATTATGTGTTGTATCCGGCCGGCCTGGAGGTCGCAGAGAATGGCCACGTATATGTGTGGGGAAATTTCTGGGGGCGTTACGTCGAGTTTGAGGAAGTTCGGTTGACGCAGGACGAAGCCGAGGGTTATGACGGCTTCGTGGTGCAATACGACGAAAGCGGCCATCTTGCGCGGGCGCTCCATCTGGAGACCACCGGAGACAGTGAACACATTGTTGAAGCGTTGGGATTGGGGGCATCCGGAGACGTATATGTAGGCGGCAGATTTGAGGCCGGTCGGGCGATTCTGGGTGCGGATACGCTGTACGCTCGGGGCGAAGGCAACCTGTTCATCGCCAAATACGGCGCCACGTCCCTGTCGTCGCAGCCCTCGGATGAGGTCCCCTCCGGGGAGATCAAGGTTTCGAACTATCCCAATCCGTTCCGCCAAAGGGCGACCATCAAGTACCGCTTGCCTGTGCCGGGCCATGTCCGGCTGACGGTATACGACGTGCTTGGACGGGAGCTGGCCGTGCTCGTGGACGAACGGCAAAGCGCCGGATCGCACTCCGCAAAACTGAACGCGTCCAGTTGGCCGAGTGGCGTCTACCTGTACCGCCTGGAGGCCGGCAATCAGGTCGCCACCGGCCGGCTGGTGCGTCACAAATAAAAACAAGCCCCCCGCTGCTATCCACACCATCGAAGCTGTGCAAACTTTCCGTTTAGGGGCGGGCAAATGCAATAAATACCTATATAACCCCCTTTATCACACCCACTACGTTCTATTTGGGAGAAATTGACGGCCATGAAAAACGCCCTCGGTGGGAATGTGGCTATGGGAACAACAGGAGACGTACATTGGCGCCCAACAGGCCAGTCCCATTGAAGAGATTGACTGTTTATGCGTATTCGACAGAGGCATCACAGAGATTATTGGAACAGGTTTAGCTTTGCCAGGAGTTCTGTAGAATTTGGGCGGATTTCAAAAATTCGCGACTCGTGGATAACATGTGGAATTCTCCGTGAAATCTTTGCGGCTGCGAGAGACGGTTTATTACCTTTGAGAACAGAGGGAAGGATTTTCAGGTGAAGACAGGGGCTTCTTCCTGCTTGTAACGTGTCTTTTGGGGAGAAATCAGGACTATTTACCTATGCGGACATGGTTTTGGGCCATACACTACGGATATATTTTGGAAATATTTTATTGATACAGCCTGAGTGAGGGTGTGGATAACCAATCTTTCCAGTACATCTGCTGGCAGCATCGCAAGAGACGATCCTAGTTGGCACCGTGAACGTTTCCGTCTCCTGGATGTTGACCGCCCCGGCGGATAGCCTTATCGGTTGAAGATAGTTTCAATCTGATTATTTTAGTGGTTCGGGCGGAGAATTGGCAATGCTCAGACATTTCGGTGTATTTGATGTTGAGGCGTGTGGTGCGATGCAAAAAGCTTCTTAGTTTGAACAGTTCCGATGATTAAGCGAATAGTTGTAGCGCTGGATGCAGACACTGATACCCCGGTAGCAACGCGTTATGCAACGGAGATTGCACGTGAACACGATGCGGAACTGACCGGAATGGCCGTCGTGGATACGGCCAGCATTTCGGCATCTTCGAAAGGAGGAGGCATCGGCAGCATGTATCTCATGTCAAAGGTTCAGGAGAGCCTTACGGTTGAGGCACGTGAGGTCGCTCAGACGCTAACACGGGCATTCAGGGATGCAGTGAACGATAGTGGAATCCAGTCGCAGGTCATTATTGAAGAAGGCGTAGCACTTCAACGCATCATCGAGGACAGGAATTGCCGGGATTTACTGGTCATCGGCAAGGAGCCACACTTCTTTTATGGCCATCCTGATGAAACGTCCACAAAACTGGAAGAGATTGTCAGTCACGTCGTAAGTCCCACCTGTGTGATCCCCAATACCTATAGGAAGGTTGAGCGGGTAATGATTGCCTATGATGGCAGTGCTGCTTCCGTTCGTGCTATGCGCAGCTTTTTCCAGCTCAAGCCTTTCGCGAGTGATGTGACCGTAGAAGCAATCAATGTGCACAGCAAGGGGGAGCGTGCCAGTGCGTTGCTCGCGCTCGCGCAGGTGAAAGCGTATGGCGAAGCACATGGATATTCAATTCAGACACTTGCTTTTGAAGGAACTGATCCGAGCAAGGAGATCGTGGATGCCCTTGAGCGTCATCAGGCAGATGTTCTGGTTGCAGGAGCACATATCGTTTCCCCGTTATCCCGTATTGCATTTGGATCCACGAGTGCAAGTCTGTTGCACCAGGTCAATATTCCCATGTGGCTAGAGGCCTAGCTTCTGGCATAACCACCAAGTTGGATGGCGATTCCTCCTCGCCGCCGAGCACGCTGTGCAGTTCTGCAAGCGCTTTATGCATATGCACTCAGTGGTGATTCCCGGACTCACGTCAATAAGACGGTTCTCTTGCCGCTGCTGCCTCCGCAGGAGGGTGCCATGGATCTGGGAATAGCACTATTCAGCAAGGTGATAGAAGAACATGATACGCTGGACGAAATAATCGCCACAAATGCCAAGAATTGGGACTTGAAGCGCATTCTCAGGATAGACCTAATCATTCTCCGCATGGCGATTTGCGAATTTCTGTTTTTCAAACAGATCCCTCCCAAGGTGACCATGAACGAAGCTATCGAGCTCGCCAAAACGTTCAGTACCGAGGAAAGCAAGGATTTTGTGAATGGCGTACTTGATTCGATCGCGTTCAGATTAAGAAAAGAGGGCAGGCTCGTCAAAAGCTTGGCAGGTCTACAAGGTTGGGAGGAAATGGTGCATAGACAGAACACTCAGCGGACGAAATAAGCGGGAACGGTCTTGTAAAGTCATTTGCCTTGGAATTAACTTCGGGGCCAACTATCTGATCAATCCGTGGCTGATCTTTGAGAGGTCGGAAAACGGCGTACGAATGGGACTGATTGCTGTCGGTGATATTCACGGTTGCTCACGAACGCTGAAGGCGCTGTTAGAGGCCTTATCTCTCGGAGCAGAAGACCATCTTGTTTTCCTGGGGGATTATGTGGATCGCGGCCCGGACACAAGAGGAGTAATTCATCAGCTGATCGCTCTCTCCAAGCAGGTCAACTGTACCTTCCTGCGAGGCAACCATGAACAGGCAATGCTGGACTGGTTGAGTGGTCAGAGGGGAACGTACTGGCTACATTATGGAGGAGAAGACACCCTACAGAGTTACATGCCGGGAGGAAGGATGGATATACCAGCTACGCACCGATCATTTCTACAATCAACCTCATTATATCTGGATACACCGGAGTTCTTCTTTGTTCATGCGGGACTTCGACCAGACCGCACGGTCCAGGAAAACATCAGTCACGCAGATGCTGAAATCTTTCTACACTTCCGGGGGCATCTCCATGTGGCGGTACCACTGTGGGAAAAGTGTGTCGTGTTTGGGCATACGCCACATTCGGCTCCGATAATGACGGATCGGATGATTGGTATTGATACGGGTTGTGTTTTTCCAGAACGCGTGGGGCTGGGGCGCCTGACCGCAGTCCGGTTACCTGAGCGCAAAGTGGTTGCGGTTGCCAACCAGGAGTTCGGATGAAGGGCTTTATCTATGGGCGTGCGTACATTTGGTAGAAATCACCGTGCGCCAATAATAGGATTCGGGGGGATTCAACGACAATCCCGATAGACTTCATTATTCGCTGGGGAAGGGCAGAACGAGATAGGTGTTTGTGTATCCAGCAAAAACACCTAGGCCTCCGCTCACATTGGAGTATACAGGAAATGGCTCTTCTGTCAATGGATCATAGAGGACATTACGCTCCAATGATTGAAGATATTTGTAGTAATCTTCGCTGAGAGACGAGATAATGAGACGTAATTCTTTTCTTCCGAGCTCGTCTGGCAGGCCAAGGGTGGTCCCACTCCACGAGTAGTCCCCCCCTGTATATTGTAAGGGGTGCAGTTTTTAGTGTGTCGTACTGTGATTAA
>JAPPGC010000123.1 GCA_028875125.1 Bacteroidota bacterium
AAAATAGGGGATAGGGAATCTCAGTAAAAAAATCCACTACAATGTCGAACTTGCGTCAAGAACTGCAATGGACTTGTACGGTCTCTTTAGAACAATTCGCATGAGGTAGTTATCATGAAGTTAACTCAATTGTGACGGGATTCGCCGAATCCAATCAGAGCACCATACCGGCAAAGCCACTTTGCCCAAACAGGTCAACAGAATACTCGAGCAGGAGCATGGAGTGTACAAGATCGGATAATGCCTTTGAATGGAATGTCAAGATCTAGCCCCCCAAAGATATGATAGCTCCGACGAATTCAATTATTGAGCAGGATGGCCTGGGACCTATCATGCAACACCAGACTGAAAAGCCGCCGCAGTTGCTCAAGGCCCCTTCTTCATGGCTATATGTCCCAGATCATAGAAAATGTAACCCGAAACAATACATATCACCCTAGTTAAAACCTTCCACGTTACGCCAGTTAGGCCGGGGCAGGTTGCGTCCGAGGAAAAAAAACAGCATCTTCAAGGCGATATCGGAGCGTGCCAGTGCACTCGTGGATACGACGACGGCCTTTACAGTACGCCGCGGGATTTTGACTTCCTGGCCATTCTTGAATGTTGGCCTCTTATATATACGTCGCAGGGTCGGAAGAGCCATGCCGAGTGCCCACAGGCAGAAACGTCGGATTCCGGTTTCGTGAGGAGGGATCAGGAGGATGTACCGGAGAGCGTTATTGAGATGCTCTCTCGCAATTGCAATAAGTTCGTTTAACCCCTGGATAAATCGAGGGTCCGTATGGTGCTTAGAGAGCGAACTGAGATCATAGTCGTACGCAAGAAAAATGCTCTGCGGCAGCCAGCACGCGCCTCGGTTGCGATCCTCCCACAAATCTTTGAGGATATTGGTCATTTGGAGACCTTGCCCAAACGAGGACGATAGAGCAAAGAGATCTTTTTTTCGCGCACCAATCTCGGCGGAATAGTCACAGAACAACTCGGTCAGCATTTCGCCGACAACTCCCGCAACATGGTAACAATAGCTGTCGAACTGCTCAAGGTCACTCAATCCTTTAAGGTTAGCACCTTCTTGAAAGACAGCCATTCCATCTGCCATGATGTTCACACAGCGTTGGAGGATTTGCTGCTGAGATGTGGAAAAACTGTGTGTAATTCTTGTGACTCGGGGGGTATTGATAATGAGGTTGTGCTCGTACTGAGTTGCTGAGAGCGTAAGCAAACCGGCAAGATCCTGTGCAAACTCATTTGCGTCTTTACTGCCTTCAACAACACCGATCCACCGATCTGAAAACTCACGTTTTTGCGATGGAGATAGCGCTTCCTCGTCCTCAATAGTGTCTGAAATCCTACAGAGTAAGTAGGCATTACCAACCACGACTCCCAGTGGATTAGGTAACTGGGGAATGGTCAATGCAAAGGTTCGGGAGACCTCTTGGAGGATGTCCGTCTGGTACGCGATGTCTTCTTCTAAACGAATTTTTATTGCTGTCTGCGTTACAGTAACTGGGTTTTTCAGATTTTATAACGAGAATATTCTGACAGGTTGAATCGCATTAGCACGAGTTCATCTATCAACCAACCTAATATAGACCTACCAATAAGATCATTTTAATGGGAATTAAATACTTGAGTAGCCCGAAGGTTACAGAGTCCTCTAATGGATCGTGTAATTTGATACCACTAAAATAACTCTGTCGCAGATGCCCACTCTTTAGAGCGAAGATTCCAGTCTTGAAACAATCCCGAACTAAATTCCGAACACAAAACCAGATACCGCCATTTCATTATTGAACATTTGGCCCAGTATTGGGTTTATTTTTGTCACAAGGTATAAGGATCGGATAAAAACGCCCTAATGGCTCGGAGACTGTTACAGCGTCCTATAATGATCATATCGCGCCTGAATGGAAAACCAGCCCACACATTCAGATGAATCGGTCCTCGCGAGATTGTCAAGCGTTACCCACCACTATGGATCAATACTCGCGTTGGACGAGCTTGATTTGGAGGTTCGTCAGGGAGAGGTGTTGGGAGTGTTGGGTCCCAATGGGGCCGGCAAGACGACTGCCATCAACCTTCTTCTTGGAAACTTACGCGTCCAGCAGGGCTCAGTCAGTGTGTTCGGGCAAGATCCAGGGGCAATGCAAGTACGGGAACGTCGGGGCGCCATGCTGCAGGTTTCTGGGATTTCTGGAAATCTGACCGTGCGCGAAAACATTGAACTTTTCTCTAGCTACTATCCCGCCCCTCTCGCCGTTGCGAAACTGCTTAGTACGGCGGGAATTGAGGATCTCTCTGAACGCCGATTCGGGAAACTCTCTGGCGGGCAAAAGCAACGCGTGATGTTCGCCCTGGCACTAGCAAGTGATCCCGAACTTCTGTTTTTAGATGAGCCCACTACTGGACTTGACGTGGATGCACGGCATCGGTTGTGGGATGAAATCCGAACCCTTGAAGTCACCGCAGTCCTCTCAACCCATAACCTGGCCGAGGTTGATGCGCTTGCTGACCGTGTAATTGTTATCCATCATGGTCAAAGGATCGCTGACGGCACTCCATCGGAGATCAAGTCACACGTAGCAGGGCGACTAGTGCGCTGTGTCACAAGTACCCTCCCCGACGAAATCACACAGTTCCCTGGCGTGATCCAAGCGAAGGTCAGAGGCCGTCATTTAGAGGTTCAGACGACACTTCCGGAGGATCTGGTACGAGATCTGCTTGCCCGGGATGAAGATTTGGTGGATCTGACAGTTGAAGCCGTTGATCTTGAAAGCGCGTTTCTGTCCCTTACGAAAGAGTCTCCATGACCGTAAATCGACGTATTCGGGTCTATCTTTTGGAAGCGCACTACCAGTTTATAGACGTGCTTCGTGAGCCCCTGTTTTCCATCTCCGTACTGGCATTCCCGCTCGTGTTCTATCTGTTCTTTGGTGTGATTCTGAATTTCGGCGGAACCTCGATGCCTATGCAAACCTATATGTTGGCAACTTATGGGGTCTTTGGCATTTTGGGTCCTGCGCTGTTTAACTTTGGAGTTGGTCTCGCAACCGAGCGTGATACTGGAATGTTGCTTTTGAAGCAGACGACACCCATGCCGGTTGGTGCATACTTCTCCGCCAAGGTTACCACTGCGCTGATCTTCGGTGCGACGGTCGTATCAGCCCTGTTTCTCATCGCTGCTTACGCGGCCGGTGTGGCGCTCTTTCGTTGGCAGTGGTTTGCGCTTGCTGGAGTGTTGCTTGCAGGTGTGGTCCCATTCTGTACACTCGGTCTTGCGATCGGTGCTTGGGTAAAGGGGCGATCCGCAGTTGCCATCGTTAACCTGATCTTCTTGCCGATGTCCATGCTCTCCGGACTATGGATCCCCATCTATGTTTTTAGTGATTTTATGCAGAACATGGCACTGGTGCTGCCCGCCTATCATCATGCGCAGCTCGCCCTCAAAGTTATTGGAATGGATAGTGGGCAGCCTATCCTTCTGCATGTCATCGTGCTCGTAGGACAGACCTTCATTTTTTTGATTGTTGCTGCGCTTGGATTCCGCCGTGTGGGCGGTTTTTCGATCAGGAAATCTTGACGAAGCGTATGCAGAACTTGAAGAGAAGCAGCTTGTCCGGCTTCGGTGCTGGAATTGTGGTGTTTATCGGCATAATTTTGACATTACCTGTACACTCAACCTTGCAGTGCCCAACGGGAGGCGTGTCCCAAGGGAGCTTTGCTGTTATTGATGTTACGGTACTTGATGGCGAAGTCTTTCGGCAGTGGTGGGATGTGTGGATTGCGAACGGGCCAGCCTGGCAGGTTGGACACAATCCTGATCCTTCCGAAAACCTCCCTCGTCTAGACGGTCGTGACCATACACTGTTTCCCGGGCTGATTGACGCTCATGTGCACACCTTCGGTACGACACTGAACGATGCCTCACGCTTCGGGGTGACCACGATCTTGGATCGGTTCACTAATCCCGCCCTCGGGGCAATTAAGCGATCAGCGCGTCAGTATGTCCCAACATCACATTTTGACGGTCATACTCACATTACCTCTCGATGAGATGCAGGGAGCGTTACTAATGGGAATTATAGTGCAGTGAAGTATCTACAAGCCGAACCACCCACAACTCAAACGGGAGAACGCACGTTTAGCCATAAAGGTTAATCGAATGCCCAAACTACTCGAAATCCACAAGGGACAGGATCAATCGATTAACTACTTGCTATCATCCTCACCTGAACCTGTACCTGTACCCCCAATCGCAGAGCGCATATCTGTATCTGCTTCAATGTTGCGCAGGTTGTAGTAATCCATAACCCCCAACTGCCCCTTACGGAAAGCATCCGCCATCGCCTCAGGCACCAATGCTTCCGCTTCTACAACACGGGCGCGCGCTTCCTGCACGCGGGCGACCATCTCCTGTTCGAGTGCCACCGCTGCCGCACGCCGCTCCTCAGCCTTCGCACGCGCTACCTGTAAATCTGCCTCCGCCTGATCTGTCTGTAG
Source organism: Bacteroidota bacterium (assembly GCA_028875125.1). Taxonomy (GTDB): domain Bacteria; phylum Bacteroidota; class Rhodothermia; order Rhodothermales; family Bin80; genus Bin80. The sequence goes on from JAPPGC010000123.1 coordinate 4,501, forward strand.
CTTGGCACCAATGTTTTCTCCAACATCAACATCGGCAATATCAATCGAAAGAATCTCAAATGCCGTTCCCGAATCCAGCCCCTTGGCCAATACGGTCTTGGAAATGATATCGGGATTTTCCAGCACCGCGGCATGCGAGTCTGAAGAGCCAATCGTAGAAACAATCCCCTCGCCTACTCGGGCAATAATTGTTTCTTCACCAGCGCCACCTACGAGCCGCTCAATATTGGCGCGCACCGTAACACGCGCGATCGCCCGTAACTGAATTCCGTCCTTTGCTATTGCGGAGATGGGCGGGGTTTCGATGACTTTCGGGTTTACTGAAACTTGGACAGCCTCAAATACATCCCGCCCAGCAAGATCAATCGCTGTGGCACGCTCAAACGGCAAGTCAATATCAGCCTTATCTGCTGAAATGAGCGCATTTATCACCTGCTGCACATTGCCTCCGGCCAGGAAATGTGCCTCAAGTTTGGGCGTCTCCGAAGGAATTCCGGCTTTGTGTGCAGTGATAAGCGGTTTTACGATTCTGTCCGGCGGAACCCGACGCAGGCGCATTCCCACCAGATCGCGGAAGAGCTTAAGGTGAACACCTGAGAAAATAGCAGTGATCCATAGACGCACCGGTATGAAATACAGCAGCATAATGACCCCGAACAGGATCACTAAAATGATGAGCAGACCTCCAAGGGTAAAAATATTATCCATTTTTATCGGTTTGTGATATCAGTGACTGTCATGCGCATGGTAAACACCGTGCACGCCGCCCTTCTTGGACACCAAGTGAATGTTCGTGATACGAATGTCTTTCGAAATAGATTTACACATATCGTAAATGGCCAATGAGGCAATTGATACTGCCGTTAAAACCTCCATCTCTACACCCGTACGTCCAACCGAGATCGCCTCAGCCCGGACGGTTATTGAATACATCTTCTCATCGAGCGAAAAGGTCAGGTTTATTGCTTCAAGCGCTATCGGATGACACAGCGGAATAAGGCGGGCGGTTTCCTTGGCCCCCATGATTCCCGCTAACTGGGCCGTAGTGAGCACATCCCCTTTGGTTACGCGCTCTTCGACAAGTGCAGTATACGCATCGGCTCCCAGTTGCACCGTACCTTCAGCTGACGCACAACGTTCAGACGACTCCTTTACTGAGATATCCACCATATGGACACCACTTTCATCATCTATATGCGTAAATTTCGCCGTACGGGCCATTTAATGATTAGCTTGCCGGGGATACGCCTTTGACAGGAACTCCATATAATCTAAGACATAGGCCTGTTTTTCAATGAGGCGTTACATCAGACGATGGGCCTCCTGAAAGTGAATCCTGAACATACAGCCACAATCCTGACACTATGAATTCTATCTCCACTGTTTGTGAACTTGTTGATTTCGGTTTAGATCATAACCCAGGCATCGTTGCCTCCACCAAACGGAATGGGGTCTGGAATGATACAGACGCCAAAACATTTCGCGCACGCATGCACGCTTGCGCTGCGGGCTTCTACAGTTTGGGCGTGCGAAGCGGCGATCGGGTTGCCCTGCATGCAGAAAACAGCACGGAATGGCTCATCATTGATCAGGCATTGTTGCGCCTCGGAGCCGCCAGTGTGCCGATCTATACAACGCAACCTGAAGGTCAAATCGCATACATCGTCCGCGATGCGGGGGTGTGCGGATACGTTGTCTCGACAAAGGAGCTTTACGACGGGTGCCCGGCAGATCTGATGTCTAATCCAGACATGCAGTGGATAGTGGGGCTTTTTGGCCAATACACCGACGGGATGCTCACCATGGAAGAGCTGATCAAGCGCGGAGAGGCACAACTCAGCGAAACGCCAGACCTCCTGGACCAAACAACGAACGCGGTCAGCGGCGAGGATCTCGCTACACTGTGCTACACTTCTGGCACGACCGGTGATCCAAAAGGCGTGATGCTTACGCATACAAACTTCACCACCAATGCGATTGCCGTGTCGGAAAGATTGCCTTTTGATGTACCTGCACGTGTGTTGTCTTTTCTTCCAATGTCCCACTCACTGGAACGCATTGCGACCTTCTTCTACCTTTCCAAGTCCTGCCCGATTTATTTCATTGAGACAACAGATGAACTCCTCCAGGATCTTGCTCATGTGAAGCCGGCTCACATGACCACCGTGCCTCGACTGCTGGAGAAGGTGCATGCTGGCATGATGGCCAAAGCCGCAGCTACAAAAGGTATCCCTGGAATGATCGCCCGGTGGGCTTTTGGGCGTGCGGAACAATTCGACGTGGAAAACCCTAAACCTACCCTGATAGACAAGCTAGCGGACAAGCTGGTGTACAGCAAGGTACGTGCCGAACCTTTTGGAGGAAACCTGGAAGCGCTTACCAGTGGTGGAGCCGCCCTTTCACCAAAGGTTCAAGCATTCATCAATGGTCTTGGGATCTGTTGTGGTCAGGGATATGGCCTGACCGAGACCTCTCCGGTCATAACGCTCTACGAACGCGATCGGATGCGGCCAAGATCAGTCGGCAGGACCATTCGAGATGTTGAAGTCAAGATTGCCGAGGACGGTGAAATCTTGACACGAGGTCCTCACATCATGCGTGGATACTATAACAATCCAGAAGCTACGGCCGAAACAATTGCAGAAGACGGATGGCTGCATACCGGTGACATTGGTGAGCTTGACAAAGATGGGCATTTATACATCACCGATCGCAAGAAACAACTCTTCAAACTGTCCACCGGCAAATACATCGCTCCTGTACCTATCGAAGTGGCGCTAGCCTCTAGTGCTCTGATCGAACATGCTGTGGTTATCGGTCCCGAATTCAAGTTCTGCTCTGCGCTGATCGTCACAGACGCAGCATACGTGGAAAGCTCATTTGGTGCAGACCCCGTCGAGGATGTTCTGAGGGCAAAAGTTCAGGATATAATTGATCAGGTGAATCAGACGCTTCCGCCACACGAACAAGTGAAAAAATTTCATTTGATCACGGAACCATTCACGATTGACGGAGGAGAACTTACGCCAACCTTGAAGGTACGCCGAAAAAACGTGTTCGCCCGATACGAGAAGGAGATTAAGGCTTTGTACATGTCATAATAGCCGTAAACTATCCCATCATTACCTGCAACTGAGATCAACTACTGCCGTACGCTCCGCTCCATATACAAGCCATGTGAATTATGGAACTTGATCTATCCTCTTGCGGCATTGAGGTCAGGGACATCCGAAGAAATATGGTGCCTGCGGTCCTCTACGAAGATGCGCTTCGCAACGAGACGGCGACGAAGATTACCGACAGTGGCGCCATTGCAATCACAAGTGGAGAAAAGACCGGTCGCAGTCCCCGGGACAAGCGCATCGCCAAAATGCGTTCGAGCTCCCATGATATCTGGTGGGGATCGGTAAACCTGCCGATTGATCAGCACACATTCGAGATTAACAGGGAGCGTGCGCGCGATTACCTGAATACCTGTGATCACCTCTATGTCGTAGACGGTTACGCAGGCTGGGACCCACGCTACCGAATCAAAGTCCGTGTCATATGTGAGCGCGTCTACCATGCGCTCTTTATGCGCAATATGCTGATTCGACTCACCGATAAAGAGCTAGAAAATTTTGGTCAACCCGACTATGTCGTGTACAATGCCGGTATGTTTCCAGCTAACCGACATACGACATACATGTCTTCCAAGACCAGCATAGATATATCCTTTGAAGACCAGGAGATCGTAATTCTGGGCACCCAATATGCGGGGGAGATGAAAAAAGGGATCTTCACGATCATGCATTATGTCATGCCGCAGAAGGGGATCCTATCAATGCACTGTTCGGCCAATCAGGGAGCTAAGGGAGATGTTTCTCTCTTTTTCGGACTCTCTGGAACCGGCAAAACCACGCTGTCAGCAGATCCTAACCGTAGTCTGATTGGCGATGACGAACACTGCTGGTCAGATGATGGCATATTCAACATTGAAGGAGGCTGCTATGCAAAAGTGATCGATCTGTCAGCCGACCGTGAACCCGAGATTCTCGAAGCCATCCGCTTTGGCTCTGTTCTCGAAAATGTTGTCGTAGATCCAGTTACACATGCTGTGGATTATACCGACACCAGTCTCACCGAGAACACCCGTGCCTGCTTCCCTATTGAGTACATGCGGAACGCCAAAATCCCGTGTGTTGCCCGACATCCATCAAACATCATTTTCTTAGCCTTTGACGCCTTTGGATTTCTACCACCGGTATCACGGCTCACACCTGAACAGGTCATGTATCACTTCATTAGCGGCTATACGGCCAAAGTTGCTGGAACCGAAGTCGGTGTGCATGAACCGGTGGCGACATTTTCTGCATGTTTTGGTGCAGCGTTCCTAGTATGGCATCCCGCAAAGTACGCCGAACTGCTAGCAACCAAAATGAGAAACCATAAGGTGAACAGTTGGCTCGTCAACACTGGAATCGTCGGGGACGGAAATCAAAGAATCAAACTTCGCTACACGCGCGCCATCATTGACGCTATCCACAGTGGTGCCCTATTGGATGTACCCACGGTGCGCGAGCCTATTTTTGATTTGGAAATTCCAACCAATTGTCCCGGTGTACCCGACGATCTCCTGTTCACGGAGCGGGCCTGGTCCGATCCGGACGCCTATCAACGGGCGGGGCGACAACTCTCTATTCTATTCTCCGACAACTTTGCCAAGTTTTCCGATCGATGTGCTCCCGAAGTTATTTCTGTCTCCCGTAAAATTCTGGAGAATGAAACCTGCAAGGGTTAGCAGGCACTCCAGACACAAAAAACCTATTCGTCGGCACCGGGAGCAAGCAAGTAAATTACCGCCATTCGTACAGCCACACCGTTGATGACCTGATCAAGTATAGCTGTACGTTCATGGTCTGCCACCTCGTCATCCAATTCAACTCCTCTGTTCACTGGACCAGGATGCAGTACAATCATGTCAGGATGCATAGCCATATGACGTCCATTGAGCCCATAAGTCGCATGGTATTCACGCATGGACGGGACCAGGCTTGCCCCGAGCCTTTCGCGTTGTATGCGCAACGCTATGGCTACATCACAGCCATGGAGCGCTTCATCCAGATTATGCACCACACGCACGCCCAGGCTTTCGGTGTGTAGCGGCATAAGCGTCGAAGGACCACACACGGTGACCTCAGCCCCCAATGTCGTTAGTGCGAAGATATTTGACCGGGCAACCCGACTGTGCGCAATGTCCCCGATTATGGAGACCCGTAAGCCTGAGAAAGATTCGTACCTCTCAGATATTGTCAGCAGATCCAAGAGTGCCTGAGTGGGATGCTCGTGCGCTCCATCCCCGGCATTGATGACCCGCGCCTTGATGCATCTTGTAAGGAAGTGGGCCGCGCCAGGTGAGCTATGGCGGATGACCACCATGTCTACCTTCATCGCCTCAATATTTTGAACCGTATCCCGCAGACTCTCCCCTTTTGATAGACTTGACCCTGATCCACCGAAGTTAATCAGGTCCGCAGACAGACGCTTGGCCGCAAGCTCAAATGATATACGTGTGCGTGTGGATGGCTCAAAAAACAAGTTCGCAATCGTAGTGCCCAGCAGAGTCGGAACCCGCTTGATCGGGCGTTCCAACACCTCACGGAACTCACGGGCCGTGCTCAGAATCAACTGGATCTCATCCGCACTGTACGTGGACAAGCCCAGCAAATGCCTGTGTTGAAGAATCCGTGTTTCAGCTTTGGGGGCTACATCTTCCATTATCTAGATCCTCGAGTAACCAACCATACACCTTCGCGGTCATCAATTTCATTAAACTGCACCCGTACCTCCTCTCCCGGAATTGTAGGCACTACACGCCCGACCATATCTGCCCGAATAGGCAACTCATAATGGCCCCGATCAACGAGTGTCAGGAATTGGATCCTGGCAGGCCGGCCAAAATCTGTAACCGCATCCATTGCTGCACGTACCGTACGACCCGTGCATAATACATCATCAACCAGAATCAGATGGCGATTGGTGACATCAAATGGGATGTTTGTGCTCCGCATTTGAACTTTTCGGGAAATTCTGTGCAAATCATCCCGGTACATGGTTACATCCAACGTTCCCACGGGTATCTCTATATTCTCAAAATCACTGATGAGCGTCTGCAGTCGCCGCGCCAAATATACACCGCGCCGGTGCATCCCAATGATCGCAGCCGATTTATCGTTCGGATGCAATTCCTCAATAACCTGTCTGGCCAGCCGGGCTAGCGTGCGCTCCATATCTTGCGCATCCATTAGCTGCGCCTTGACGATATCCAAAGGTTTCATGGTACAAATCTAAGCACTGAAACGTATCCTTGAGCTTATTCTAGTCTCAAAATGGTAAATCGCGGTTCAACAAGTCCTCTCAAGTATCTGGATCCCGTCACAGTTTCCCGATTGAAAAACATGGAGATGCGTGCGCGCCTAGTTGTTGAGGGGTTTATTACCGGCCTACACAAGAGCCCTTACCATGGATTCTCTGTTGAGTTCGCTGAACATCGGCCATATAACCCGGGAGATGATCTCAGGCATGTAGACTGGAAGGTGTACGCAAAGTCTGACCGCTATTATATCAAACAATACGAAGAAGAAACAAATTTGCGACACTATGTCGTTCTGGATACTTCGGCATCAATGCAGTATCGCTATGCAGGTCAAATATCCAAACTTGAATACGGCGCATATCTAGCAGCGGCACTGCATTTCCTCATGGTGATGCAACGGGATGCCACTGGACTCATGACTTTTGATTCAGAAATACGGACGGTACTCAGACCTCGCAGCACCATGCGTTATTTGCGGGAGATCCTGTTACATCTCGAACGATTCTCAAAATTTACGAGTACTGAACCATACACCGGAACAGCTCATGCTCTTCACCGTGTTGCGGAAATAGTCCATCGACGGTCGCTGATCGTAATTATCTCGGATCTTATTGAAGGGGCTGAATCACAGGAACAAGTAGTCCGTGCCCTCAGACGGCTGCGCCATAAAGGACACGAGGTACTTATCTTCCGCATACTTGAAGGCACAACTGAGCGCCTTTTCAATCTTCCTGACCGTCCGATGGTTCTTCGGGACATGGAATCTGGTAATGAACTGTCGCTCCACCCTGGCCAACTCCGGGAGGCTTACATGAAACGAATGGCATCCCTCACTGAAATTCTCCGGCGCCAGTGTCTCGAGCATGCTATTGATTACGTCGAACTGGATACGGCCGTGCCCTACGACAAAGCCCTGTTAGCATATCTCAACAAACGTCGAACGCTGCACTAAGTCCTTCATGCGTAACAACATCGCCCGTGATATCAAGATTGCAGCGAAAGCTCTCCAACCCCGGCTAATCAGCCTGCGGCGGACTATACACCAAAATCCTGAACTGGCTTTTGAAGAACATGCCACCTCTGCCCTAGTGCGGAAAGAGCTGACGGGAATAGGAATCCAGCGTGTAGCTGCAGCCGCTGATACCGGAGTGATCGCGACTATCCAAGGCAGTAGACCCGGGCCGACTGTGCTGCTGCGAGCAGATCTTGATGGATTGCCGATACAAGAGAAAACCAACCTGCCTTTTGCCTCCAAAAAGGCGGGGGTAATGCACGCGTGTGGACATGACATGCATACCGCTTCTCTGTTGGGCGCTGCGTTCATTTTACACCAATTTCGAGACAGAATCGCGGGTAACATTCGACTTGTTTTTCAGCCCGCCGAAGAACTCCTGCCCGGAGGTGCACTGGCCATCATCAACGCGGGCGCACTGGATCCTGATAAGGACGTACCGGCACCAACCTATTGTATTGCCCAACACGTAATGCCCTCCTTGCCAGCTTCCACGCTTGGGTTTCGCGCCGGAGCCTTTATGGCTAGCTCAGATGAGCTCTATATCGAGATATTGTCCGACGGCGGTCATGCTGCTAAACCTCATCAATTAAGTGGAGATCCCGTTCTCGCCGCCGCCCATGTAGTTGTTGCGCTTCAGGGCATCGTAAATCGACACAGACCCCCGGAAATCCCTGGCGTTCTCTCAATTGGACGCATTAACGCTGATGGTGCAACCAATGTAATCCCACCGAATGTACAGTTGGAAGGTACTCTTCGTGCAATGAGCGAATATTGGCGAGAATCCGCTCACGAGCGTATCCGTGAAACTGTAGAGCATACGGCCCAAGCCCACGGTACAAAGGCACGAGTTGAAATACGTAAAGGTTACCCCATACTCGTAAATAATCCAACACTTACAAAAACTGCAATGGACGCCGCAGTTAGCTTCGTGGGAAAGCCTCAAGTCAAAGACGTACCACTTTGGCTGGCGAGCGAAGATTTTGCGTATTTTCTGCAACAATGCGAGGGATTATTTTACACGCTGGGGGTAGGGCCGTCGCCAGATCTTCATACTGCTGATTTTTCTCCGGATGAATCAGCCTTGGAGGTCGGTGCCGGATTCATGGCGTTCCTCGCTATGACGGTCAACGACAGTAGGTATACCACAAATTTATGCTGACTGTGATAATATGTATATTCACGTTGCAGTACGGGTTGTGCCACCCTGGTGAATTTCGGGCAACTCCACGACCTGTGTAATAACATTCCAGAAAATCGATGACAGATAATCCGCAATACGATAGTTCGGAGAATAGATCTCAGAACCATCCCAAAGCACCGAGAGGACGACGCTTGGCAACCATAATCTTCGCTGCCAATGTGAGTCTGTTGGTTATCACTGTTCTGGCTGTATCCGTATCACAGATTAGTAACTGGATGAATGGGGCGCGTGAGCAGGCACTGAATACCGCTGAAAAGACTGCAACCCAGATTGCCGATATCTATGCGGATATTGGGGAGATATCCATTGCCAATGTAGCCCGAACCGTTGATGCTTCGCTGAATGCACCCATGACTGCACAGGCTTTCGCGTCTGCTTTTTTGGTTAAGGTCGCAGCTGAAGCTGATTATGACACCTCGCAGGTGATAAGCGTTCTGACGTCCATCACTGAGGAAACTGTTCTGGATGAATTCTGGATCACAGACCGTGAAGCATATTCTTATCTAACAAATGTTCGAGATGAGTATGGCGAACTGGTTTATTTCGCATTTGAGGAAAGCCCGATTGAACAGCCGCAGGCATACAAGTTTTATTCTTTGCTCTATGTCCCGCCCGACTCATTCGCAGTGGTTACGCAACCCGCCCAGGTGCGTGAGGTTGATCGGGAAGTGTACAAGTACGTGGGCACCAACGGTGTAGACCATCACCGTATCACACAGGTGGGTAACGAGTTGGTCTTCGGGGATAGTGAGTTGCTCAGCCAGACACATACAGATTCAACGGCAGACGTATCCTCTGTAATTGAAGGGAATCTAGCCGAAAATATGCGTGTGGTTGGAGTAATTCTAGACCATTACATCGAAGCTTCAAATACTGCTGGCCGTAGTGTGACAAGCATAGAGGAAGATTTTGGTAGAATTATTACCCACACCGCCGTAGGCGAAATCATCGTAGCTGATCGCACCGGAAGGGTACTCCATTCTGTCACTTCTTCCGGCGGAGAACGACTCATTACAGTATTGTATCAAGACGAGCTGGACCAATTGATGGCGGAAAACTGGATCGATCACAGTGGAGCCAAAATCCATCGCGGAGATTCTTCACAATACAAGTATGTAACCGTTGCACGGCCAGGAAGCGACTACATAGTCCAGATCGGATTGCCATTAGTTCGGGGTAATAGTGCTAGTATTCTGAATACGGTCTATCAAGAACAGGCGGATGTACTTGTGCGCGAGGGCTACCCGGAAGCACTCTGGTTTAATGATTCAGACAATCAGATTGCTGCGGCTGCACAGTACTCGGAAGCAGATGATATTACGGAAATGGAATCTGCCTGGCGTATGCCCTACTATGATCGTTCGGATAGCGCCGCTGTCTTGCTCGAGCGCGCGTCTGCGACCGGTCAACCCGCGAGCTACGCGCGACTCGGGCTAGTCAATTCTGAGCATCGTGGCATTTGGGTTGCTTCACCCATTTCACTTGGCGAGAACCGAGTCGGTTCTATTCTGGCCTTCATTAATCTTGACGATACAGCCGAAGAAATCTGGAGTGGTATCCGGCAAACCCTGTTTATTTCACTGTTTCTGTTGATCTTCACGGCAGCGGCAAGCTTCTTTGGAGCTCGTTTGCTCACGCGCCCCATTGAGAAGATTGCAACGGCGGCACGCTTTGTCGAGAGCGGCGAGCAACCGGATGAGGAGTTGGTCGGCTCCGTAGTTAACCGGGCAGACGAGATTGGCGCCCTCGCAAGGGTCTTTCAGGATATGACCATTCAGGTTTTCAATCGTGAAGAAGTACTCGAAACACTCGTATCTGAGCGCACCGCTGAGCTCGTCTCTGCAAACGATGAACTACGCCTCGCACAACAGGCCATCAATCAGGACCTTGAAATGGCCACGGTTGTACAGGCTGCTCTGGTAAGGGAGGGAACCGCTGATCTTGGCAGCTATACAATCTGCGCTCGGATGGAACCCGCACAACAGGTAGGGGGAGATTTCGTCGATTTTTTCGAGGACGGTAACTCGGTGATCTGTGTGGTGGGCGATGTATCTGGAAAAGGGGTGGCTTCCGCACTTTTCATGGCGGCTTCTCAGGCTGCTATCCGATTCGCCGCTAATGAGAGTAGCGACATAGCTGAGATCTGTGAGAGCGCAAATAACCGACTCTGTCATCAAAACCCAATGGGACTCTTCGTCACCGTATTCATTGCCAGAGTAAACCTGGAAAGCGGGGAAGTCGTATATACCTTAGCGGGACATGAGCCTCCGTACTTGTTGAGTGGAGGAAAGCGCACAACAATTGCCCGGACTAACGGGATTGCTATGGGAGTGATGGATGGAATTCCGTACGGTACGAATTCGATCCAAATGAAACCTGGGGAGTACCTGTTTTCCTATACTGACGGTTTGACCGACATGATCAACTTGAATGGTGATATTTACGGCAGGGATCGTCTGGAACAGGCACTTGACAATGCTGATACGTCAAACCCAGACAACCTTCTAAACTATGTCTGGGATGATATTGCCACCTTCTCTTACGGAACTGCATCTGCGGATGACCGCACATGCTTGATCCTTTACCGCAACTTTCAATCTGAATCGAAAACAACATGATTACCCGTGATTTCAACGTTACGGTAGCCGCTCGAGTGTCAGAGCTGCGCAATCTCTCGGCTATGGTGGAGACATTTGGAGAAGCTCATGACCTCCCTCCGAGAACTAATTTTATAATTAACCTTGCTCTGGAAGAACTCGTGACAAACACGCTTGTACATGGTAAGTTTGAGCACGGTGTTGATCCCCAGATTGACGTCAGTCTCAGCATACACGACGGCCGCGTGATCGTGGTCGTGAAGTCTAACGGTGGCAAGTTTGATCCGACAAAAAACACGAACCCGGATACGACAAGCGAGCTGGATTCTCGTCCAATTGGCGGTCTTGGACTACATCTCGTAAAGAGTCAAGCCGATGCTTTCTCCTATGAGTTTGTCGATGGTCTCAATCAGTTGACTTTGGAGTATAAATTGTCCTAATGTTACACAAGGTTCACTATATTGGACATCCTCATTAACCCATCAGTATAACCCTAATCAAAACCATTCTGGCAAGCAGCAAAATGGCTAGCAAACTTGAAGTACTTGAAGAGCGCGAATCAGATATACTTACATTGGTCCCGGTCGGGCGTGTTGATAGCTCCAACGCACCGGTTTTCGAGCGTGTTCTCAAAGACTGGATTGACGACGGTGAAACCAACATTATTGTTGACTTTAGCAAGTTATCCTTCATAAGCAGTTCGGGAATGCGTGTACTGCTGATCGGAGCAAAGGGCGTACGTGCAATTCAGGGGAATCTTATCCTCTGCGGTATGCGTGACAGTATCCGAGAGATTTTTAGCATCAGTGGTTTCGACACCATCATACCAGTAGTCAAAGACCGCATCGCAGCCGTTGATACTATCTGATTCTCTCGTAAGCAGCGCCCTGTGATTTTTAAGCATCGTGCACGGCGCCTACAATGCCACGATACTGACCCTCCGACGACACAGGTCTGTTATCCTTCGCTCTGCTCCTGACTCCCGGTACCTCCTTGGCTATCCGTGTTCAATGGCAGTCGGAATTGCACTTAGAATTTTGTGAGGGGAGCACACAACTTGGCCCTGCCGGTTCGATGCTTGCAATGCATATGTGAGCAAGCTGTCAGCCCAGGATGAATATGAGTAAGTTGGGATGGGCGTGGATTAGTCTAAAAGGGGTTCACCGATCCAGGCCTGTTCGTACGTTCAATAGATCGGTTTCTTATTCCCCACCACCACGAAGCCCGGGAATAGCCCCTGATTGAGGGCTGATCAGGTTGAATTCGACAACGGCGTAATGTGCAAACCAACCCAAGACTGGACAACTACAATTGGATCTTGGAAAAACTGCTCCCGCGGACAAGGTCGAGAGACTGAAACCGATAGATATTCATGTTTCTGTGATGGTACAATGCCAAAGTAAGCAGATTAGCCGCCACATGGGGGTCTACTATTGAAACCAGACGGGCCCAAGGTCTCATTGGGATAACATAAAAATGGGCGGCCGCTTGAATCAGCGCGCCGCCCATAGCGCCCATTATGGAAACTAATCAGATTGAACGGGCCTCTCTTTCAAACAAGAGGCTATTACTCATCGTCATAATCTTCCGGCATCAACACAAATTCCGGGTAGGCCTCAACACCCAGTTCAGCAACATCCTGCCCAAGACGCTCAACAGATTCTGAAACGCGTGTTCCTATCAGGATGTCAATCAGCTTCCATAAACCAAGCGAAATACCAAACACGAAAACTCCTATTGCAAGAACGCCCAAAAGCTGAACACCAAAACTTGTACCGTCTACGGTAAAGGCAACAGCAATCGTTCCCCATATGCCGGCAATAAGATGGACGGGGACCGCACCAACAACATCATCTATCTTGAGAACATCAAGCAGTTTTATCGCCAGTACACAGACTACGCCTCCTACAAAGCCAATCAGGATAGCTATCCCATGATGGTTCATCGTGGGAGCTGCTGTAACGGCTACCAATCCGGCCAGAGCACCGTTGAGTACAGCAAACAAATCAAACCGCCCGAGTATCATACGCGAAACGGTAATTGCCGCCAGTGCACCGGCTGCTCCCGCCAAGTTGGTATTGACCAGGATGCCGGCGATAGCTATAACATCCACAGCTCCTCCCAGAGCCAGTTGAGACCCACCGTTGAATCCAAACCAGCCAAGCCAGAGAATGAACACGCCCAAAGTAGTAATCGGCACACTTGAGGGAGGAGTATTTTTCACGGTACCGTCTTTCTTGAACTTACCCAACCGAGGCCCTAGTATGATTGCTCCTGCAAGTGCAGCCCAGCCTCCCGTACCATGCACGATAGTGGAACCGGCAAAATCAGAAAAGCCCATCTCAAATAGCCAACCTTCCCCCCAAGTCCACGCACCAACGATGGGATAAACGAAAGCCGTCAAGGCAAGCACGAATGTGAAGAAAGCCCACAATCGAATACGCTCAGCAAGTGCACCGGACACGATTGAGGCCGCAGTCGCTACAAAGACCATCTGAAAGAACCATCCCGACATCTGCGAATATCCAGAATCCAGAATAGACTGTGTCACCCCTGTATCTCCACCAACCAAAGCAACCTCTTCCGGGGAAGCATTGAAGAAGAGCTTAAAACTGCCAATAAAGCCCGATACATCCGTGTACATCAAGTTGTACCCAATGATGTAGTAGGCCAACCCCGCAATCGAATAGAGCCCAATGTTTTTCAAGCAAATTACAGAGGCATTCTTGGTGCGAACAGATCCAGACTCCAACATCGTAAAGCCCGCAGCCATCCACATTACGAGAGCGCCCCAGATAAGGAAAGCGAAGGAATTAAGAACAAACTGAGTTTCTGGTACCATTACCACTAGATTGTTTTGGTTTAAAAATATAAGGCCACGTCAAAATAATACAAAAAACCAAAGCTGTGCCGCGGAATAAACCAATAATAACTGGCCAGCCAAAGATATGCAACTGCCCTGCACAAGGTATCTGGCCTACCAAACGATTATCAAGGCTACTCGCGCAAACATAGCTACGTGAAGACCCATTCCATCGCTTCACGCGTCCCGCACTTTGATGGCTCCCATGTCCCGGTACTTATCGCCACCCGCTTACCTCAACGGCGCAGTCCGACTTGGTCCCACCACAATGCAACTTAACAGATCCAATCCAATGCAGTGCCTAAATCCTTGCATAACTTCACCCTCGGCCCTCGCACAAAACCCCCAGAAAATTCACAAATTCGGCACTACATTCTCCATGCGGACTTCTGTCAACTATCCGGACCCGCACGGTTTCAGATACAAACGCAAGTAGGTCAACGTAGAATTCTCGGACGAATACACCAATTGAACAGGAACAGTCAGGCCGGGTGAAACATCGCCTGCTGTCAAAAATCAGCAAACTACAATCGCCAAACAATCAACAACTCAGGCCGAAATTCATTCTGGTCCTTTACGCCCAACTTGTTTTTCCAATACTGAAGCTCCACACCAATATGAATCCAGTTCGGTGATCCAAAAGCATTCCCCAGATCCCATACAAACTGTGGCTGCGCCAATATCCACGCCTCACTTGTCGCACGCAAATCCGTCTGATCCACTGCACCGATGTACTCAGCGTGCCCCATGAAGGAGAAGGACTGCCCCCCAATGCTCATGACCTTGAGCCAACTGACATCAAACATGAAGCCGCTTGTCGTCCGAAGTGGCTCGTTGCTATGGTCTATCATGGCTGTAAAATCGGTATTCACAAAAATGAATCCCGGGATCTGCCAGGAAAGCCGCAGACCTGGAAGGGTCTTGAGTACATTCGCATCCCCATCGAAATTCAAACCAACAATAACAGAAACGTTCTGGACTGGCCCCATCTTCATGGTCGTGCCAAAGAGCCTGCTCAAACTAAGCGTAGGATACCACTCGCCGTAAAACTCCTTGTCGTTGAATCCATCTTGCTCCACATCATCCAGAAAATCAATGAAGAAAAAACTGCTTCCAAGCTTCCAGGCACCTGCGTGCTGAAACGTCAGTATCCGAGTTGAATGGGAATTGCCCGAGAACGGGTTCTTCAGACTGCCATACTGGAATTGAAATTCCATTTGTGCAGAAGCCGGTAAGTAACTGAATCCGGTGAGGATAGCAGCAACCACGATACCTGCGAAAAAACGCTTGTGATTCATTTTTATGTGTATTCGACTCTGATGAAAGCTAAGGGCTCCTGACGGCCAATTTATGAACTTATAAGTCAAGTTTTCAGCGTCCAGAAGGTGATACCATATTGTTGCACCCTATACAGACTCAACCCTCTGAATCTGGGGCACAGCATGTTGAAGTGCCTGCTCGATACCTGCACGTAACGTCATACTGCTCATAGGACAGCAGCCACATGCACCAAGCAGTTCCAGCTCAACAACCATATCATCTGTAATTCTCCTCAAACGAACCTCTCCGCCATCAGCTACCAGATAAGGCCGAATGGAGTCAAGCCCATCCTCAATCCGTTTACGGAGATCAGCATCAGTGTTTGGGTGGTATGAGGACATTGATGGGATTCGATCTACTGATATTCAATAAGCGGAGAAACTTCAGGCACCACGCTAGATACCGACAACGTCTCCGCAACTCCGGATGCAGCCTGGCGAAAAGCCCGAGCAGACGCAGTTTCAGGGGCTGCCAGAACAATTGGTGCTCCCTCATCACCCGAAACACGCAGGGATTCCTCCAATGGAATCCTACCTAACAAAGGTAAACCGGTTTCGGATGCAAGGTTCTCTGCCCCTCCCTCTCCAAAGAGGAAGTATTTCCGGTCGGGTAAATCCGGTGGGCTGAACCAGGCCATGTTCTCTACAATACCTAACACAGGCACA
This sequence comes from Bacteroidota bacterium, assembly GCA_028875125.1. Classification (GTDB taxonomy): domain Bacteria; phylum Bacteroidota; class Rhodothermia; order Rhodothermales; family Bin80; genus Bin80. Next base: position 20,517 of record JAPPGC010000123.1, read on the forward strand.
TTTACTTTCTCAAACATAACCAATCCCTTTCTTGCATCAGCAAGTGCGACCTTCTGCGGTGTTGAGACAATAACAGCACCGGCCAACTTGACAGTCTGAACAATCGTCAGTTGGATGTCCCCCGTCCCCGGTGGCAAATCCAGAAGCAGAAAATCAAGTTCCCCCCACTCAGTGTCATTCAGAAATTGCCGCACAGCCCCGGAAACCATCGGCCCACGCCAGATTACGGCCTGAGAATCATCAACCAGCAGCCCCATGGATAATACATGAACGCCGTGTTTGACCAACGGAATAATTTTTCTCTGAGAATTGACACGAGGCTTACTACCCTCCAAGCCGAACATTACCGGAATACTTGGACCGTAGATATCCGTGTCTACGAGTCCTGTCCGATACCCCTCTGCTGCAAGTGCCACCGCTAAATTCACGGCTACAGTGCTCTTGCCGACGCCCCCCTTGCCCGAAGCAATCGCAATCATATGCCGTGCTCCAAGCTTGATCTTACGCCCTCTACCCTTCGAATGAACTAAATCAATCTTTACCTCAACATCCTGTCCAAACGAATTCTGAACAACCTCTTTGCATCGCCCCGCAACTTCACGGGAAAATGCTGTCCTAGTCTGGTTAATATTGAGTTTAAATGCCACCGTACGACCATCCACAGTCAGATCCCGCACTAAGCCAAGCCGAATGATGTCATGATCTCGATCCGGGTCATGTACTTTACTGAGTGCCTGATAAACTGCCTTGCGCTTGATATCCTGATTGCCCATGCTTTTCATTGGGGTTAAACCACCATCCACTGAGTAAATGATGAACCTGTCCGCACTTCGAGTCGCATGCCGTCACAACTCACCAACACCTGGCCGATCGTAAGCAATAACTGCATCGTATTCAAGACCAGAAAAGCCATTCAGGTCAATCCCCGTTTGTCGATCATGATTCTGTACATCCGTACAATACCTCAAGCCTTCTGCATAACCTGATCGCAGTGCAACGATCGAGTCCCTTAATTGTGCAGATCTGTCCGCACAGGATCAATAGCAGCTCCCTCGACTATTCATTACCTCAGGGTACCATCCCTTAATATTTTCAACCCAATACCATGGCGTAATCCCCACTTGCTTATGGTAATTGACCCCTGGGCGAGTCTATGCATGAGCTCAAAGCAAATCATACATGCTGCTGGAAACACATCCGAGCGCCCCTTGAGTTTTTCAGGATTCAAAGCAAGTACATCAGACTCACCCATCTGAACCAAATTTTCCACCCAGCCCCTCACTTGGGTAAGCGTGAGCTTTCGTGCGTGTCCTCCGGTTTTCCTTAAACGGTCCCACTGTGCGGTTAGCGGGCCCGTCGCTATGTGAATCCCACCGCTGACCAGCGCGTGATGTAAATCCAGCAGGAGTCGATGTGTGTCCGAAGTGCCCACTAGACAATAACTCTCTTGCTGTGGAGCAATTGAATCGGCAAACAACTTTTGGATGAACCTCTCGGCCGTTTCCAATTCCCTCGGCTTGGGAGGTTGACAGGAAAAAAACCGTTCTGTGATACGTACTGAGCCAATATTCAGACTTAAGCACTCATGGACCACCCCCCGCGAAGTACCCCTGACAATTTCTGTTGAACCTCCCCCTATGTCACAGGTGACGAGGTTGCCGTTTGAGCGTGGCAATCCAGCAATAGCACCTATAAAACTCAAATCAGCCTCTTCTTCGCCAGAAAGTATTTGGTAGTGTAGTCCTGTGCGCTCCCGAATGGTATGACTCAAAGAGTTACCAGCATCTCTGGAAGCGCTGGTACCAACCACAATACATTGCTCTACGTCCCAGCTACCCGCGATACCCTGAAACTCCTGCAATGTCTTGACAAGTCGTTCTACTGCAGCCTCTGACAGAACACCGTTTGCATCCACTCCCTTCCCAAGTCTGATTATGCGCTGTCGCTCGGCAAGCGGCGTGAGCGTATTCCCGGGAGCCGATTTCGAGATTAAAAGCTTCGCCGAATTTGTACCGATATCAATAGTTGCCAACCGCACGCCAAGGCCTCAAATCAAAATGGTTGAATCCGACTGTCCTTCTGGTGGTTCCGTAACGTCTAGCCCCAGGTATAGATCTCATGCCGTACCTGACACCGGTGCCAAGGAACTAAGCAACTGCACAGCGAGAAAAGTTCAAATTAGCGACTCCATCGACCTGTGAAATTGAATTCATAATGTGCCATCTAATCGGTACAATTATGAATCTAATTCACCCCGGATTATCATCAGATCAGGCGGATGTTCACCCACCAAAAGAGCGAACAGGCTACTGCACTGGCGCGGGAGCTTTTGCCGATGAATCAATAATCGTAATCTCCGAACCGTCCTCCCGGATCTGGAACAGGGCTACCCCCCATCGTTCCTGATTATCTGGCGCACGCGCATTCCAATGCTCAAAAGAGTGGGACCCGTCTGACTCGTAATGCAGTACATAACTCCCCGGTTCCAGAATTAAAACTTTAACAGCTTTTCGGTTTCTTTGATCTCCACCGGCAGGCACTGAGTTTTCGTATGTCATCTCCCATACCGAACGTGTCCCTCCGTCGTTCTCCAGCTGCTCTAACCATGCAAAATCATATCCGTTGTTAGGGCCTGTTATCTCTCCCATGGCATGCAGCATCACAGGCGTAGTCCTGTGTACCATAAAGGTAGTCTTCCATCGTGCGTCATCGCCGACCTGCATAAATGCGATCACCGGCTCGTCCTGCATCCACGGATCAAACGTGGTAATCCGGTCGCGGGTGGGGCTACTCAGACTTATACCCCATCCATCGGGATCGTACGGAGGATTCGCTTCCCAGCTACCGTAGCTATGACGGCTATCCGTAGCCACGGATAGCCGATATATCCCCGGCTGCATCCCGACCTTACCCTCATAGACTCGGTTTTCCTGAGCCCCTCCAGCCCATTCTGTATTATCTCTGGAAAAATACCAGACTACCTGCCCGGTGGCTGCATCTTCAATCAATGAATAGTCAACCGGTCGGATTCCATCGCCGCTGCTCAATTGTCCAATAGCGTGAATATCGAGCTCTGCCGGACGCAAAACCTCAAAATAGAATTCTTTCTTTTCGTTCCGCCCCAGAGCCGTAGCCTGCCAGATCTGATCGCCCGAATCCGTTCTTAGCGCTCCTGCTATGGGTTGCAGTGCTTCCCCGTTCTCTGAACTTTGAATCATCACACGCCATTTCCGCTTATCATCCCAGAATGGGGCACGTGAGCGGCGCAAGATCTGACCGTATGACGCAAAATTTAGCGTGTATATACCTGCTTCCAGAACAAGCTCATCCCCTTCTACATGAGCAAGCGAACCTTCCTGTACAGCATTGGAATTATCCATCTTCCAAATAACCTCACCCGTATCGTCACGTGTAATCCAAGGATATGCAGCCAGCCCCATCTCTCCTGAACGACGCTCGTCTATTGAACCAGTCGCATTAATTGCAACTGTGATGCGCTCTGAGACTCGAAAACTCTGATGCCTCAGTTCACGAACATCAAGCTTCGTAAATACAATTGCTCCACGTGGAGAAGGCGGACCGGAAAAAAGTCTTACGACTACGAAAAAACCTAACAGCAACAGTACGATGACTTGCAATCGACTCCGGGAACTCATTTTTTCTCACTATTATTCGCAATGACACCTTTGTTACTACGGATGTCCGGGTAGCAAAGTTGCCCCCAGATACCCCACGAAATGTAACAAAACTAGTATCTAGCGACAGTTAAAATTAGGGAATTATAAGGAAAACTTGACAAATTGAAAAATATACCGTATTTTAGGAG
>JAPPGC010000021.1 GCA_028875125.1 Bacteroidota bacterium
AATACAGTATAAGGCATAAAATCTTAAAAGTCAAGCCCATAACTTATCATTCCGATTAAAAATTTACCTTATGGTATGTTCGAGGGAGAGACGGCACCTTGGGGGCGTTGGCCCAAGAAACCCAAGATCTTTTCCCGAGATCATGCTGCCGGGCTATTTGACTCCAACTTCTGAGGTGGTTTTATGAGAGACTCCGGACTATCCTCTGTTTATCTGGATGTACGAGTGTAAGTGAGTGACCTTTGGATAATACCTCTAGTACTTTATGAGTTTTAGCATTCTTAATCTGTGGCGGAACTGTTTTACATGCGCCCTTGTAGTTGGTATGCTCGCAAGCTACAGCCCCAATCCAGCCCCCGAAGCTGAGCGAACCGTTGAGCTGTCGAATCTTGTTCCATTCGATGAATTATTCGCACCACCAGATACAGTGATTCTGGACCCATCCGTCCTGGTGGGGCAGATCTGGTTTATTGACGCTGATGCATTGGGGCATTTGCTTATCACGGATTATTCCGCCGGGTTGGTCCACCTGTTCGAGCCTACAGGCCATCATGTATCAACTTTCAACACAAATGTGTGTTTTCCGAATGACACCCGACACACCGTGCATGGTGCCCGATTTGCCGATAATGGCACCATTCTGGTGAACACGTGGGAAGGTGTCACGGTGGTGTTTGATCGGGCCGGCAACTGCGTCACAGCCCGGTCGGATCCGACCTCAACAATCCTGTCGTTCTGTACTTGGGGAGATTCGCTGTTCACTTTACTGAGCTTCCACGGTTCAAATCAGAAACAGATGTTTGAGGTTTATACAATGGATTTGGTTTTTCAGCGGGCAATTGAGCATGCACCTCCCGAATTTCCCCGGCTCAACTCAATCTCTTCAGGTTATGGAGGTCGAAATATGGACTGTTTTCAGGGTGGTGTGCTTTACAAGCATCTAGGGGACATGGATGCCAAACCGGTATCGGGCCAGGCACTTCGGACGCAGGCCCGTCCAGAGTTTTTCGTCAAGCGGGATAGGGATATCCCGTTTACGCGGGATCTGAACGCCCGGCTTCAGGTACAGCGTGCCTTTCCGCTTTTGACTGGACTGTATGCACTCGACGAGGATGTTCGCATGATGCTGTTTTCCTGGATTGACGAGTCTTTCCGTTTAGAGGAAGACACTGGACGGCGTGTGGAGGGTCTCAGCATTGCCAGTAACAGCAATCAGTTTCCTCCCGTGAGTACGATTCTGCACAAAACGCCTTCAGCGGCTGCACACGGATATCTCTATTTTGTAGGGGATTATATGATCATGCCGGACGGGGAATTCGGCAATTCAACCATCATTCGCTACCGGTTCATCCCTCCGACCGGCGTAGTGCCAGAAGACTAGTTGAATCCTGGCAGCATGACGGGTTTGAGGTGGATTAGAGCAGGTGTTTTGGTTGTGTGCCAGATTTCCGCCGATAAATGTTGACAGCCACCAATGAGGGCCATATTTCTGTTCAAGTCCTGTTGAATACTTCATGTATTAATGATCAGCGCCAGTGATCTAGGGAATTCAAGTACGATTCGAGTTGCAAATGCGCCATGCTCATGGGGAACACTTGAGTTCAAAGGCCTCGGGGGAACGCAAGTGGACTGCGCAGTCATGCTTCAAGAGCTTGCAGAGACGGGCTACGCAGGTACAGAACTCGGTGATTGGGGCTATATGCCTGTAAAAGTGGCAGCACTCAAACGTTTGTTGGGGCGATGGGATTTATCATTGCGCGGAGCATTTGTGCCGGTCGCGTTGTCGGATTTGGATAGACATGATATTGGTGTCGGAGAAGCGGTACGCACGGCCAAACTGTTGGCCGCTGCCGGAGATCCAGCCGATCCGCCCTTCCTGGTCTTGGCGGATGAAAATGCTGCGAATCCTGAGCGGGTGCAGCACGCGGGCCGCATAACATCCGAGCAGGGGATGACCCGAGATCAGTGGGAGATATTCACAAATGGCGTACACCTCGTGGCTTCTGCGGTGCGGGAAGAATCAGGACTGAAAACGGTGTTCCATCATCACTGTGCAGGTTTTGTCGAGACGCCGGAAGAGATTGATCAACTCCTTTCGAAAACAGACCCGCAGCTAATTGGGCTTGTGCTGGATACGGGACATTACGTGTATGGAGTTGGGGGACGGAGTATTAACTTTAAGGGGATATTCGACCAGTATGCTGACCGTGTCTGGTATGTGCATTTCAAGGACTGTGATCCTTACGTTGCAGAGGCAGCACGACGTCAGGGATGGGACTATTTTGAGGCTGTCGGAAGGGGTCTTTTTTGCGAGTTGGGGCAGGGATGTGTGGACTTTTCCGGCATTCTCACAAACCTCCGCGAGATTGACTACGAAGGTTGGATCGTTGTAGAACAGGATGTGCTGCCCGGTATGGGGGCTCCACGGTTAAGCGCAGCACGAAATCGCAATTACTTGCGTAACCTAGGGGTTTAACCCAGGGCGTCTGCGCTGTTTGATGAAGAGCGAGACGGGCGGCTTGTGGGGATCTAAAGCGGACGAAGGTGGTCCTAATCTCCACCTGGTTCGATTGAAAAACGACCACTATTTCCGCGGTGACGTTAGCCTTCCAGAGCGACGGAAGAATTGTCTTAGTGTCGATCCAGCACACAGTGCGCCGCATGCATGCCGTTACGGATGCAATCCGGGATCCCTACACCATCTAGATAATTGCCTGCTACGAACAGGCCATCGCAGGAACTGATCTTGTTTCGGAGTTCGTTTACCCGCTCGGCATGTCCAAGCGTATATTGCGGCAGTGCAGCAGGGAAACGATGAATCCTGGTGAACAACGGTTCAGCTGTTATTCCCAGTGCCAAGGCCATTTCAGCGCGTGCCCGGGAAAGCACAGCCTCGTCGCTGAGGTCAGTACCGCGCAGATAAATTCTAAACAGCAAGTCTCCTACAGGAGCACGCCCGTTTAACTTGACCGAGCTCCAAGTGCACGCCGCAACGGAAGAGGTCTCGCTGCGTGCGACTAAATGACCATATGCATCAAGCGCACGAGAGGGGGTCACTCGGTGATAGGCCAAATGTACCATTGTACCTGATCTGTACGCAATGCTTTGAAGAAGTTTGTTCAGTTCTGGATTCACTGGATCGGTGATCCCAGCGGCACTCCAGGCTGGTACAGCAAGAATGACATCAGTGGCTTGCAGGGACTCCTGTTCAGCAATGCCTACTTTCCAGCCTTCTGCAGTTTTTTTGATCCCGGTCACCTCATGCGCAAGCCGGATACTCCCTACGTTAACTGATTCAAGTGCTGTGACCAGTGAAGAGAGTCCACCCGGAAGACTTCTGAGTGAAGAATGGGTCTTTTGAGTTGATCCCCGACTGATTCCAAGGAGTAAGCTGCCGTAGCGGGATTCCAGACTTAGAACATGCGGCATGAGAGCTTTTATGCTAAGTCTGCTGGCATCACCGCCGGCCAGCCCACCAAGAAGTGGCTCAATCAGGGTTGAATAAGCTTCTCTGCCAAATCGTCTACAGAAAAAATGCTCTACGGACTCGTCGGTGTCATCTGCGCTTGGAGGTAGCAGGAGTTCGACGAGTACGCGTAATTTGCCTCGGAGGCTCAGAAGTGGGGAACTAATGAGTGGCCAGATTTTTCCCGGTACAAGTCCACTCATCCCTTCCGGTGCGCGGTACAGCTCTTTTCCATGCCGCAGATAGACACCACGCCGATCCTGGTTAGTTTTTTGGAGAGGAAGCCCCAGTTCCTTGCAAAGTAGGTTTGCCTCCGGCTTGCGGGTCAGGAACACATCCGGTCCGTGCTCCATCAGAAAACCATCACAATGTTCGGTGTGGATGCATCCTCCCAGACGGTTATTTTTTTCCAGAAGCACGATATCTGGCGGAGCGGATGTTTGACGTAGTGCCCAGGCGGCAGCAAGCCCCGTAATGCCGCCCCCAACGATAACCACACGTCTCATACAGTCAGCCAGCCGGCATTTGAAGCCTGTGTATGAACAAGGTCCGCGAGTGCCTGGACAAAGAGTGGATCGCTGTTAAGCGAAGGGGGGCGTTCAAGTCGCATGTTGTGCTTGTCTGCCACGGCCTGCGCTTCAATATCAATATCGTAGAGTATCTCCACATGATCGGACACAAATCCCACCGGGATACTGACAACATTCCGGATACCCTGTTTGGCCAGATCAACCAAGTAATCTTCCAGCTGTGGACCGAGCCAGGGTTCAGGGCTTCGTCCTTCAGATTGGAAGCACCCAGAGTATTGAGTTGGGTTGAGTCCGGCTGCTTCGGCTACCAATTGCGCGGTTTCACGACATTGGATGGGGTAGGGGTCGTTCTGCTTTAAAATGCGAGTGGGCAGACTGTGTGCACTGAAGATCACATGCACACTTGACTGTTCTTCTTCAGGGAACTGCGCTATTCCTATATGCACACGTCGAGCAAACGCTTCTATCAGACCGGGCGCATCATGGTAACCGTCAATGTGCGAGAAATCAATGTGCCCACGATAGAACTTCAGACCGGCATCAATCTTTTTCTGGTACTTGGCAATGCTCATCCCACTGTACTGCGGAGCAAGCACCAGACTGACCGACCGGGTGATACCATCCTCAATCATTTGACCGACCGTCTCTTCAATCCAAGGGGCCCAATGACGCATACCGAGGTACGCCTTGAAGCGTGCGGTCTCCTCTGGCGGATTCAAGCGCTCCATGACGGCGTTGGTCGTCTCGACGGTCAGGCCCAGGAGTGGAGAAGATCCTCCAATCAGCCTGTAGTTACGTGTGATTTCCTCAATTAGCGCTTTGGAGGTTGTTCGGCCTGCGCGGATGTCGGCTAGGTAGCCCGGTATATCTTCGAGACTGTCAGGCCCGCCATAGGCCATAAATAGAATCCCAATCGGGGTATCGGTGTCAGCCATGGTTGTAGTTATGCACGTAATCAACCAGTCTCTGTACGTTTTCCACAGGAGTATTCGGCAGAATCCCGTGTCCAAGATTGAACACATGCCCGGGCTGCCCTTCCATGCGTTGCATTACTTCCTGCGCGTGGGGCATTAATTCGCGCCAGGGTGCAAGAAGCGCAGCGGGGTCCAAATTCCCCATCACGGGTTTTTGTACGCGCGCAGATGCTTCGTCAATGGGAGTCCGCCAATCAACCCCAATCACATGCCCTCCAGCTTCCGCCACCGCATCCAGGTACGTTCCCGTGTTTGTGCTAAAGTGGATCACTACGGTTGAGTTCTCCACGGCCGAAAGTACGCGGTGACTGTAGGGCTTCACGTACCGCTCATAGTCGTACCGGCTCAGTGCTCCGACCCATGAGTCGAAAAGCTGGACGCAATCCACACCGGCGGCAATCTGTGCTTTGAGATAATCTATGGCCATACCGGAAAGCTTAACCATAAGACGATCCCAGGCCGCAGGTTCGCTGTACATGAAGGTTTTGGTGTGCTCAAATGTGCGTGTAGCACCGCCTTCGATCGCGTAACTGGCCATGGTAAACGGCGCGCCCGCGAACCCGATGAGGGCTAGATTGCGCGCATCAAGCTCTCGGCGCACGATCTTTATTGCTTTAAGTGTTGGTCCCATCGCCTCTTTGGCCGGGAGTACACCTAGCAGGTCAACTGCCTTGGGGGTTCGAAGGGGGTTGCCAATGCGAGGGCCATGGCCTGGGACAAAGGCGAGATCAAGCCCCATAGCCGTAAGTGGCGGCAAAATATCCGAGAATATGATTGCAGCATCCAGGGGAAAATGCTTCAGTGGCAGGAGCGTGATCTCGGCGGCGATTGCGGGGTCGCGCAGGGCAGTATCCATGGAATGCTGATTGCGTAGCGCGCGGTACTGGGGAAGGTAACGCCCCGCTTGTCGCATAATCCAAATCGGGGTACGGTCAACAGCCTCGCCCTGGCATGCTGCTAAAAAGCGTTCGCGTCCGGTCATGGAGGAGGGATGAATAGTCTGCTTACGAGACTGATTGTTGCCAGAGCACGCGTCCAACAAAGAATGGCCCGATACTGCTCAAGTAGCGCGATGTCTGCTGGGTCTTGCGCATGCGCTCTACGATGGCAGACAGCGGATGGAGATCCTTGCTGAGCAGTCCAACCACAAAGTCATTGTCGTTTTGATCCAGACCATGGCACGCCAAACGGATATCATGGGCGTGGTCGCTGCGCCCGTAGGCCTGTCCGATCCCACCGTGCTCCATCAGAATGGTCCGTCTCTCTTCTGCGTTCAGATGCTCAAATGCCCCTGCTCTGCGAAGCGGGTACCACATGGCCCATGGCCATTCGGGATTACAGACGTAGCGTTTAGGGCGTTCGAATAGAGTTTCATTCAGATCGGTTTCATATCCGATGGCGTACGTACGTCCAATGAAGGTCAACTCCGTACGACATTTAAGTCCATGAAACGGGGTGCTTCTCAGGTAATCCTGAAGTTCAGTAACGAAGAATTCAGGGTTCTCGGATACCGTAAGCAGTCCGACGCCTCTCGGGTCATGGAGGCTGGAATACAACGCGCCATAAAGCTTTGATCGGTTCAGCGCCCGAATTAATACCTTGGGGTGCTGTTCAAACCCTGTGAAGACCAGCAGTTGCATGAATAGTCGGCCATCACAAAAAATCGTGCGTCCGTCTGCATCCCGCCCCCGCTCCCGGAGATCAACGCCTTCGTTACGGTTTTCCTGTATATCGATCGCCATTATGTAGGGGGTTGCGTACTTAGCCAGCGCGCTGCATCCAGGGCATGATACGTAATGATACCTTGTGCACCTGCACGGCGTATACTGCCGAGCACTTCCAGCACCGCAGGCCGCTCCTCGGCATAACCATGCTGGACGGCTGCCTTGAGCATGGCATACTCCCCACTCACGTTGTAGGCAAACAGGGGTACCTGCGGCCATTGATCGTGGATTCGCCGAATGACATCGAGATAAGCAAGTGCGGGCTTGACCATGATTAAATCCGCTCCTTCCTCCAGATCCATTTCGATCTCACGAAGGGCTTCACGTGCATTACAGGGATCCATCTGGTGCATTCTGCGGTCACCGAATTGCGGCGCCCCGCCTGCAGCGTTGCGAAACGGGCCGTAGAATGCCGAAGCATACTTGGCACTGTACGAAAGAATTGCCACTTCCTGATGCCCGGCGGCATCCAGTTCATTGCGTATCGCACCTACCTGGTGGTCCATCATTGCACTGGGAGCGACAATATCTGCCCCGCTGTCAGCATGGACACGAGCCATCTGTGCCAATACCGGAAGTGTAGCGTCGTTGGACAGAACCTTATTGCGGATCAGTCCGCAATGTCCGTGTGTGGTGTAAGAGCATAGACATACATCGGTAATGATCACCAGGTCAAGGCGGCATCGTTTGATTGCGCGAACCGCTTCCGGGATTATTCCTGTTGGGGACAAGGCTCGCGTTCCTGTTTCATCTTTGGATTGTGGGATGCCAAAAAGAAGGACTCCGCTTAATCCTGCTGCTGTCGCCTCGTTCGCTGCCTTCACAGCTCCTTCCACCGTGAGACGGGTGACCCCCGGCATTCCTTCAATGGGACCCGGCTGATCACGGGTCACAAAAATCGGATACACGAAGTCTGCGGGTGCAAGCCGCACCTCCCGTACCATGCGCCGCATAGCGCCAGTAGTACGTAGGCGCCTCAATCGTTTATGTTTGCTCAAATTTTTCAAAATATTCTTCAAGAGCGGTTACAAGGCCCCCAGTAGTATATGTTTTTGCGATGACAGCCACATTGAAGCCAGACCTGGATGCAACTTCGGCAGTGATGGGGCCGATACAGGCTGCGGTCACGGGCGTGTCTAGAGACGGGAACAGGGCAGCAAACCCTTCAACAGTTGATCCACTCGTAAAGGTGATTGCATCTGTGCCGTCTGCGATCGCAGCGTATGCCGCCTCTGGTGGGCGGTTCACATGAGTTTCGTATGCGGTTACGGTCCTGACTTGCGCTCCGCTTTCTCGAAGCAGATCAACCAAAGCTGGCCGGGTCCTGGAAGCACGCGGTAATAGGATTCGCTGATCACGCACCGATCCAAGCCCGCTGGCAAGTGCCTCTGCTACGTACTCAGACGGTACAAAGTCGGGTTCCACGTTACGTGAACGCAACGCTGCAGCAGTTGCGGGTCCAATGGCAGCTACGCGCACCGAATCCGGCCACGGACTCTCGAGATTCTGCCATGTGTGCATAACTCCATTTACGCTGGTGAAGATGACACGATCGAAGTTTTCAAGCTCATTTAATGCCTGCAGCAATGGTCGGGGATTGGATGCAGGTTCGATCCGAATTGTCGGAAATTCCAGTACCTTAGCACCCCTTGCCCCGAGCATCCGGCACATGGAGACCGATTGATGTGCCGGACGTGTTACGGCAATGCGTTTATTAGCGAGTGAACTATGCACTTTCTAATTGGGAATTATGTACCCATCTATTCCGCATATGGTCTGCCTCCTCCGCGAGTCTTTGCGCCAGAGCCAGAGGATCTGATCCAGTCAAGGACCTGGAGAACTGGCCACGCCCTTTGCGCGAGAGCACCTGTACACGCATATGTATTTGCTCACCTGCAAGCTCTGCATAGGCAGCGATTGGGGCGGCACACCCCTCACCAATGGACGCAAGAAAAGAACGCTCAGCGATAGTAGCTGTTCTGGTTGTCTGACAAGTTATCGCCTGCAAGATAGATGCTGCGAATTCATCATCCTTACGGCACTCCACAGCCAAGGCACCCTGTGCAGGTGCAGGGAGCATGGTATCCATAGGGATACGCCGCAGATACCTGCTGTCAATGCCGAGTCTTGCCAATCCAGACTCAGCCAGTACTGCGGCTTGGAGCTCTCCCTTCAGGATCTTCTGGACTCGTGTATCAACGTTGCCTCGCAGTGGGACAATATTCAGGTCCGGGCGGACAACGCGCAATTGCAATGTACGTCGCAGGCTGGAGGTGCCGACAGTCGCTCCCTCGGGCAATTCATCAAGTGTCAATCCGGAGTCTGTAACCAGGGCATCGAAGGCTACATGTCTCTCGGGCACTGCCGCAATCATCAGTTCTTCTGGCAGTTGTACTGACAAATCCTTCAACGAATGGACAGCGAAGTCGATCTGTTTGTTGAGGAGCGCCTCTTCCAGTGCGTTGGTAAAGACCCCAGGATCCTGACCTTTAAGCGATCCCGTAGTTTGATCTCCGACAGTCGTGAGCGTTTCAATAGCAATGCCCAGGTCCGGGCGTGTTGAGGCGAGGCGTTGGATCACCTCTTCAGTTTGAATAATTGCCAGGCGGGAGCGACGCGTACCTGCCTTCAGTTGACGCGTCATTCGTTGAGCGCGGAGTTCTGCAGATCAAACAGCCGACGGATTATGTGTGAATCCAGCTCGGGTTTGCCGTTGTTTTCTGCGTCTTTTCTCAGACGCAAGGTCGGTTCATGTAGCAGCTTGTTGACCAGAGCGTTCGAAAAAAGCTCGAGTTGTTGCACCACTTGGGGATCCAGCGGTCCAAGCACATCCAAAGTCCGAGCAAGCTCGGCCTGTCGAATAGACTCAGCTTTTTGCCGCAGGCCGGTAATGATTGGTTCGACCTCCAAGGTCCGCAGACGCCGATCAAGCAGGTCCAACTCTCGCTCAATGATTTCTTCTACCTGTGGGACTTCTGCTTGTCGTGCGGCTTTTGACTGCGCAATGTCTGTGCGCAGGTGATCTACATCCAGCAGTTTAACGTTTGGTAACTGGTTGACAGCGGGATCAATATCACGCGGCAAAGCCAAGTCTACCAGAAGGAGTGGTCGACCTGTTCTCGGGCTAATATGTTCTGTCTCAACCACCAGATGCGGAGCATCGGTCGCACTTATTAGCACATCGGCCTGTGCAATGGCCGCTCGCAATTCTTCGAGTGGCATGGCCTGTGCGCACGCATCGGCCGCCAAAGCTTCTGCACGTTCAAGGCTGCGGTTAACGAAAGTAAGCCGGGCCGTCACTTCTTTTCGCAGGATTTTGCCCGCTAGGCTACCCATCTCCCCGCTACCCAGTACAGCCACATGTAAATGGCTCAGTGGTCCCGCTTCAACACGAATGCGGTCAATTGCAACTGAGGCTACACTGACAGGAAATCGTCCGAGCGCAGTTTCCTTGCGTGCACGTTTGCCTGCTTTGACAGCGGCCTGGAATATGGCATTTAGTTTGGGGCTAGCCAGCGAGGCGGTTTCTGCAGACCGCAAACACGCACTCACCTGTCCCAGAATCTGCGGCTCCCCCAACACCATTGAATCCAGGCTGCATGCCACACGCATCAGGTGGCGTGGCACCTCTCCGGCCTGCTTACGATACAGGTAAGGGTGGGCGGTAGACAGATCAAAGGAGGTGTTCAGGAGAAAATGCAGCGCTTCATCGGCTGAACCGGGTCCATCAGCGTGTCCGTAAAACTCTACGCGATTGCAGGTGGATAGTACGGCCAAGCCGTCAAGTGATGTACGGGCTTTCGCAAAGAACTGGGACCGTGCTTGTGGAGGCAAGGCCAAGCGCTCCCGAACAGCCACGGGTGCTGCCTTATGACTAATGCCAATAAGTCCCAAGGAGTACTCAGTCATTGAGTGGTCTGAGAATACACAGGTGCCAACCAATAAGATTACGAAAAATCAACATGTTTTCATCCCTGTTCAAAATGAGGGCGAAAAAGCGTTTTAACTCCGGTTTTTTGCGTAAACGTACCAAATGCGGCTTCCCACTGCAACAACGAAAAATCATGTGTGATTAGCGGTTCCGTTTTTACTGCGCCACTGCTTAATAAATGAATAGCCCGAATCCAGGATTCCGGTGTCGACGCATTACTACCAGTAACAGTAAGCTCCTTGTAGCATACCTGATCAAGGTCCCATGCCACTGGTTTGCCAAACAGTCCGACTTGTACATAGCGGCCGCGGCGCCGTACGAGTTGTAAAAGCCCTTGTGCCGCACCCCCGGCCCCTGAGCATTCATAGACTACATCTGCTCCCAGTCCCTGAATGGACGCGTCTTGAACAAGTGCCGGTACGTCTCGTGTTTCCACATTCACAACGTAATCAGCTCCGAGATCACGGGCCAGACTGAGACGATGTGAGTCCGAGGCGGTGCCGAGGACAATGACGGTCGCTCGGCTGGCTTTGAGTACTTGAAGTGTTAGAAGACCAATCGTACCAGGGCCTGCGATTACCGCCAGGTCACCTGCTCGTACGGTCGGTGCAACCAGCAGCACACCATGAACCACGCAGGCTAGGGGCTCGGTGAGGGCCCCTTCGCGGTAAGAAATTTGTTCGGATAGCTGGTGGAGATTGTGTGCAGGTACGACCAGATACTCTGTGAATCCACCATCGACGGCCGAGCCGATTGAGCGCCTTTCGAGGCAAAGGTTAGTGTGGCCATCACGGCAGTATCGACAGATCCTGCACGTATGAAAGTAGGTTTCTGTGGTGACACGCATACCTAAGAGGTTGTCGGAGACTCCCGGACCCACCTCGACGACTTCTCCGGCAACTTCATGGCCCAGGACAACAGGCGGCCATGACTTGAATTCATCGTAATAAATGTGCAAGTCCGTTCCGCATAGACCGGCAGCGTGCACCTTCAGCTTCACATGGTCGGGGCCGGGGCTGGGTTCCTGGATATCGCGAACCTCAATATTCCCGACTCCGGGTGCGACTTTCATTACTGCCTGCATAAACTCGGCTGATTTTACAGAAGTTTAGATGACGCATCCACGTGCGTCAACAGGAATCTCAGAAAGGACGTTGCTCTCATCCATGAGGAAGATTTTATCCATCATGTTTACCACCACACAAGCATGGTTGGGTACAATTTGCACTCGATCTCCGACGCTGAATGTGCCCCCTCCCCGCACCTCGCACCAGCCATGTTCTTCGGACAGCCCCGTAATCCGTGTGTGTGGATGCGCAACGCGTGTACGGGGATTGTAGAGGATACAGCCGTAGCCTGGCTTGTCCCCTACGGAATCACTGGTTAGTACTTTGCGTCCTGAATCCAGAATAAAGCGCTCAGTCCCACGGGATGTACGATGATGGCTGACCACAGTGGAAAGCACCGTAAGCGCACATGCGTCCAGCGAACAAACGCCGAGCGCTACCTGCGTTAAGTCATTGAATATGTAATTACCGGGGCGCACTTCTGTGATACGGAATCCTCCTTTGCTGTTGTTTTCGAAAACATTGATGGAGGGCGTAGAGCCCATGCTGATCTCGAAGGTGGTTGTTTCTGCGCAATGTGCCTCAGCCAGCCGAACAGCTACATCAAGCATCCGGTCTCGCGTCTGTGCCATGACTTCGAATGCATTCAATGCACCATGAGAATACGCATCTCCTTCGTGTGTCAGGATGCCGCAGAGACGCAAACCCTCCAATTCATTCAGTTCCAGAGCAAGCTCCATAACTTCATTGCTGTTGTATGGTATGCCGCACCGGCCGTAGCCTGTATCAATTTCGAGCAGTACGTCAATGGATACCCCGGCTTCGCCAAGAACACTCGAGGCCAGGTGTGCTCCTTCTTTCGTGTCGATGCAAAAGGATAAACGGGCTTGGTTCGAGAGATCAGCTAACCGCTTTAATTGTTGTTCTCCGACCACTGTATAGGCAATACGCACATCATCAAAACCGTTCTGGACAAAGATCTCGGCTTCGCTGACTTTTGCCACCGTAATTCCAACGGCTCCATGGAACTGCTGACGTTTTGCCAGTGCGACTGATTTATGGGTTTTAGTATGGGGACGCAGTCGGACACCATCTGCTTTTATGGCCATTAGCTCGAGATTCGCCTCCATGCGACTTTCTTCAATGAGTACACAGGGGGTAGGTAAATCTTCCAGAACACGCATGGCCAAGCAATTTGCGACCCAATTGAACGAAATCGGACCGACGATGGGTTCCCGAATCTGCCGGCACCAAAGTCTGATTGCGCAACGATAGTAATGTGCGGATGCGCTGGATTTCGGAGCCTTGCTACTACAAGCATTGACCACTTGCGCTTCGGTTCGCGAATTAGGACGGGGATACGGACTGTCTTGGGCTGTTTCAAGGGCTTGACTGAATCGGAGATTGAGCGGAGCAACAACCGTCAAATGCTTGGTTTTTGTACGACTGCACGACCGCAGAAGAGGACAGCAGAAAGCCGCAAATAAACCTGCGGCTTCGGCGTGGTTTCCCGCTAAAAATGTAAAGCCATGAATCTATTGAAATACTTCACACGTGGGACACGAAGCCAAAGTTATGCGAATGCCATGATCAGGACTATACAGGAAAACGCGGAGGGCGCGGATGTAATAGCTTAGCCTGCGCAAACGAGTGAGGTTGAAACGTGCACAGAGCTTATTCAGCGTGCTTTTTAAGTTGCCGAAGTAGTAGCCCCCCGCGCGTGTTGGTCACGCGATGAGATTGCCTATTGCACAGGCTTGGGCCGTTGCAATCTGCAACGCTGAAAAGAACCTGTTAAGCGCCCTCAGGAAGGTCCTACGGGACGAATGCAAGACACCGCTAGGCTTCTATATTCCACTTCCCAGAACTGACGGGCAAGACGATTTGGTTACGATGCTACGGGCGGACATCAAGAAGGCCGAAGGCAGTGCGCTTATTGTTGAATTGATGGCGGAAGCGCGGCAGGCAGCCCCTGGGATACAACGAGTGGTGAAAGATTGGGAGAGTATGCAGTTCGGGCCTGATCCCCCGTCGACGTTGGCGGAATTGCATGGACAGGTTCACCGGTCTGTACAAGAGGCCTATGGAATACTGCCCGAGCTGTTTAGCACTTCGGGATCAAGTTCGGGAAGCCGTGAGGGATGGAGGCCATTCCTGTTCAGCGTAGTTCGGCTTCTGGCCAACGGTGTCCAGTCCGAGTTAAGCACCCAAGATGGGAGTTCCAGTCCGGCTCCGATTCGCTGAATTGCAATCAAGCGACCTACAAGCGCGGGCAAGATTATTCAAAAGTCTGGTCGACGGCGGACTGGATGCAAGCACCGCAAGCCAAATTTGCGGTTTCACGGACTAGGAGGGGGCTATACATATCGGACTGTGCAATCATATACGCGGTTCTAACCGCCATATCAATGGCTGGATTCGGTCGCTACATGAGCTACTGTCGTGTGCCCTTCGCAAGACAAGCACAAAGTTCGTCTTGTGCTTCTTCAGCAATATTAACGAGGGGCGAGCTTGCTCGCACCCTTGCAGACATTCTTTGCTTTCTCCGCCACAGCCTCCATGTGGGTATCTAGTGCATCTCCCAGTTGATCCCCTGCACCTATGAAATGAGAGGCAACAAGGGCGAGGTAAATGATCGAAAGGCCGGCATCGATAAGCAATATTTCCCGAGTCTGTCCAATGTTACCCGGCTTATGTGGTCAAGCTACGAAAAGCCGTATCTGCGGTTTCGGCGAGTAAGAGGTAGATCAATAGCGACCAAGTCCAACGTCCATTACGGCGCTAAAGGTGCTGTCCTTCGACCTTACACGCGCGCAAAATATTGCAGCTGCTCTATACGATTCTAAAAAGTCTACAGCCGGGTCACGTTTGCCGATCTCTATTGCGAGTTCCACTCTACAATGGCAAAATTCTTCCAAATAG
Organism: Bacteroidota bacterium; assembly: GCA_028875125.1. Taxonomy (GTDB): domain Bacteria; phylum Bacteroidota; class Rhodothermia; order Rhodothermales; family Bin80; genus Bin80. The sequence continues at coordinate 14,615 of JAPPGC010000021.1, forward strand.
TCTCCTTCATAATCTGGTCCCCTATTACCAATACAGACTCGCTTTCGCTGATCCTTCACCGCAGTCACATAATCGCGATACAATGAAATCGCCGTAGGGTACCCCTGCGCCTCTTCGAGCTGATCCACGGCACCCGCGGACTTCCGTTCGCTTGTGAATCCGCTTATGAAGTGAGAGCCCGAATAGGCAATGATCAAAAGGCAGGCAACTATAAGCAATACGTCCCGAGTCTTTTCCATGTTATCCGGTTTGTTTAGAGCGTCGTGAATGCGTCCGGGTGGTCTGCGCCGATCAAGCCGTCAGCATCTTCTAGCTCTTCCGGATTCGCTAATATCTCATAGTAGGTATAGCTTTTCCCATGACGTTCCCTGACGCGAAAATCCCAATCTTCATATTCGCGAACCCTCTTCATGACTGCGGATCTGGGAAGATGCTCGGAAGCGTATACGTTGATCGCAGCAGTAGCCCCGCCTTTACGCCGGGCGGCGGATTCATCGACTTGAATAACGGAGAATGGTTCGGAATCCCCTCTCCGTTCAATGTGATACATTCCCATGATGTTTAGCGGTTAGTGAACGTGGGCTCACGCTTAAATCACGGGAAAGTTGCCAACTAATTCTTTGCAAATTGCTTTTGATTGTTTCAAAGTACGTTCCGGGTAAAATGAGAGGGCGCGAAACCGCAATAAAAACCGGCTTCGGTACGAAGGATGGAACCTTTCTGGATCGCCCGTCAGTAAAGCTTAGTGCTCGTTTATTGTTAGCCTCCCGCCCCGTCCCCGCAATGGCGATAAAGACCTAAGGACGGGCTACACGGGGCGGGGGGCTTCCTTATTGGAATAATGGCCGTTGGCAAGTACTTACCAGTGGAAATTGCAATAATGGCATTTGTCCAGGCTGACCAATGGAGCCCCGAACTACTTAATGCCATAAACAAAAAAGCCGGTCAAAGGGCGGGCAACCCTACCGGCTTTTAGTGAAAAAATCTGGAAAGACGGTGTACGGAATCTGAACCTAACGGTTCCGCACGCACGCAAGGCGTACCGCCTGAATCCAAGCTGAAGTACCGCGTGGAAAGAGATTTAAACTTGGGGATGTTGCACTTAGTTGGTGTCTAATTTGAAGGCGTATGGAGATCTGTAAACCGAACGTCCCTGCCGAACAGTTGTCCTATCCCGGTAAAACCGTAAACATCACATAGAATGATTGTTGTTACTCATCGAAGGAGGTCACCCGGTTGCGGTCAAGGCGCAACCGAAACTATTCGATCAAACTCATAGCCTTTCTTGTTGAACTCCGGAAGTGAATAAATGCCAGCGGAACCTGGAAATTGCCTTATAGTACTTTGCAACATAAAGAACTTTTTGTGGTATACTGTGATATGATTATCGGAAATGGCCCCATATCGCACCGAAGTACTCCTTCAGAAGAACAGGCGAGTGAACACTTACGCTTCATCCGCGACGTAATGGAGCGATCGGCCTCTTTCACGGCCGTACCGGGGTGGGGGATGTTTGTTGTAGGGATCACGTCGCTATTGGCGGCCTGGATTGCGGCAGTGCAGGCGTCCCCGGAGGGGTGGTTGACCGTTTGGCTCATTGATGCGGCCATTGCCGTAACGGTTGCGATTTTCACCTTACGCCGGAAGGCACGTAGGTGTGGTGTGTCGCTGAGCAGTGGACCTGGTCGCAAGTACATCCTGACACTTGCCCCATCCATGGTAGCCGGGCTCCTGCTAACTGTTGCTCTTTGGCGCGCAGGAAACCTGGATGTACTTCCGACGATGTGGCTTCTGCTTTACGGTGTGGGGACCATAACAGGTGGCGCGAGCAGTGTGCGCACTATTCCGCTCCTGGGAATCTGCTTTATGGTGCTGGGGGTCGTATCCCTGTTCGTTCCACATGTATGGATGGACGTATTACTCGCTCTCGGTTTCGGGGGGCTGCACATTGGTTTTGGACTGTACATCGCACGCAGATATGGAGGGTAGTATTTCCTTCGGTTCAATGAAAGTGCTGAGGCAAAATCTGGATCCATTGATTCATGCACGTGTTCGTCTGGGGATCGTAAGCGCGTTGGCGGCCGGTGAAACACTCAGTTTCAGGGATCTAAAAACACTCTTGAAAACCTCGGACGGAAATCTGAGTCGGCACGCACGAAAACTGGAGAAGGCGGGTTATGTCGAGTGCATAAAATCTTTTCAAAACCGTATTCCTCTCACGGAATACAGGCTGACATCCAAAGGGGGCGCAGCACTTTCGGCCTATGTGGAGCAGATGGAGCGCATGTTAAAAATGGCACGTGCTGTAACACCCGACTAAAATGACTATGTGTGTTTGCAGGATTTCAGTTGTGGCATTCTTGTTACTGCGGAAGGTTCATCCAAACGGGTGCAAGTATCCCGTGTGGTTGAAGCGGAGTGGATGGGAGATGGAGATACACCATCTCCTCAGCGGACGGCGGAACCATCGTTCCATTAGTATGAGGCATAAATGAGTAATTCATTGCATGTTGCCATTATCATGGATGGCAATGGTCGTTGGGCGAGGGAGCGCGGACTGCCACGCACAGCCGGACATCATGCAGGTGTCAAGTCACTGCGTGAGGTCGTAGAGGCGGCTGTCCAACGGCACATACATACACTTACCCTGTACGCTTTTTCCTCGGACAACTGGCGGCGCCCGACAAGCGAGGTAACAGCTCTTATGCGTATTCTGGCAGCTCAGTTGCCTGTGCAGACGGCCAGGTGTATCCGGCAAAATATTCGGCTCAGCATCATTGGCAGACGTGACCGTTTGCCGGATACTGTCCTAGAGGCGATCTTGCACGCCGAAGCGCGCACAGAGAAAGGAACAGGACTTCATTTACGTCTGGCACTTGATTATTCAGCGCGTGATGCACTGGTGCGGGCGGCGCGTTATATTGGAAGTAACGGAAACGGTGATTTTACACATGCTCTCACTCATGCTTACAATGCAACCTGTCCTTTGCCGGATGTAGATCTTCTCATACGAACAGGTGGGGAACAGCGCTTGAGCGACTTCCTGCTTTGGGAATGTGCCTATGCCGAATTCTACTTTACTCAAGATTACTGGCCGGATTTTGGCGGCGCACAGTTGGATGCTGCGCTTGCAGCATTTGAGCAGCGCCAGAGACGCTTTGGTACAGTGTAGGGTGAGGCGAACCTGCAACTAACAATCCATCAACCTACAACCCATGGACGATTTTCAGTATCCAGCACGTCTGGAAATACATTATCGCGAGAAACAAAGCCGGATAAGCGCGTTTTTTCGCCTAATCCTTGCATTACCGGCGTTGTTAATTGCGTCTCTTCTGGGGGCCCTGACATCCATAACTCATTTACTGGCTGGCGTCTGGATTGTGATTCTCGGGTTTTATCCCAAATGGTTGTTTGACATCAATCTGCTTTCATGTCGGTTGCAATTCAAAACAATAGCTTACTTGTACCTCCTGATTGATGAGTATCCACTCTCCGACCACAATGATGAAATCAGCATTGAGGTTGATTTTCCAGACCCGGATACGGATTTGGCTCGTCTAATGCCGCTTGTGAAATGGATACTTGTGATTCCGCACTTACTGGTGGCCTCACTCTTGTATGGATTGTATTGGTGCATTGCCCCCATAGCTTGGTTACTGGTCCTGTTTTTGGGGAACTATCCGCGCGCGTTACTTGATTTTAGTACGGGTGTGTTACGGTGGTTATTGCGTATACATGCCTATGCAAGTATGTTGGCTACCGATGTGTATCCGCCGTTTGCACTAAGGCCGTAACATTTTTGCAGTAGCGCAAAGGTGAGTTTCTTGACTGATCCGCATGCGCGATCCAAACGGAAGCTCAAGTTTAAAGTTTGTGAGCGTTATGCGAGGAGAGGCTTCCGTGCGCGCCACGGCAGGAGTTTTTGAATGGGGCAGATAGAAGGGTCGTTTCTCCAGCCAATTGATGCGAGTCTGGCACGACATGTACCTAACCGGTGCACAGCAGGTCATTTCTGTGTCTTACAAAAACCGGGGAGGTATATTTTTGGTAAGGGGCTACTGTATGGTGGAGGCAAGTCCTTACGAGCGGTGAAATAGACTATGCGGGTAGCTGCACAAGGCAGTAGATTAACCATATATCCCCAATAATTCGCATGCACAGGACAGTACTGCTATTTCGTCATGGCAAATCGGACTGGAACGCGAGTTACGGTCGCGACCACGACCGTCCGCTGAATACTCGGGGCAAGCGAGCCTCTCGTGCCATGGGAAATTGGCTTGCAAACACAGGTCCTTTGCCCGAACTCATTCTTTGCTCCACTGCGATTCGTGCCCGTTCGACATGTGACATCGCCCGGGAAGCGGGCGCATGGATTGCCAGTGTGCAGTATGAGCGCGAACTCTATCATGCCGGGCCGGAAGTTCTGCTACATTATTTACAAGAGGTTTCGGACAGCATTCAGACCGTCATGCTGGTTGGGCACCAGCCTACATGGTCAATGACTGCAACGCTGCTATCTGGTCATCCGATAGACCGCTTTCCGACTGCGTCAATGGCGCGTGTTGATCTTTCAGTCGACAGTTGGGCGCATACCATGTCCGGCACGGGTAAATTGGTCTGGCATCAGCTGCCCAAGCGGTTACCGGATCACTACTACAGCGATTGATCCGTGACAAAAATGCTGCAGGAAATAGGGTATCATAGCGGCCAGACCACGGGCAAAAAGAAGACAACGAGGAGAAGCAGCAGGACGAAGAGAGGTGCTCCGGTGTATGTGTAGTCGGTCACTTTGTACCCCCCTACACTCATAACAAGGAGGTTCACAGGGTGGCCGAAGGGGGTTAGGAACGCGCATGATGAGCCCACAGCCACAACCATGAGTAGTGCCTGGGCTGAGATATCCAGCTCCAGTGCAATACTCAGTGCGATTGGGGCCACGAGGACTGCTACGGCCGAAGTAGGTACGAATTGCGCGGCGAAGGCACAAAGGAGAAAGAGACTTCCGATCAGAAACCGGGGGCCAGCCTCCGCAGCCCGCCCGATAACCTCGCGTGCAAGGAGTTCAGCCGCGCCAGATTCCTCCATTGCCAGTCCAAGTGCCAGCATGCCACTGAGCAGGACTATGACACGCCACTCGATGAGTTTGTACACTTCTTTCCCCCTCAGGCAACCAGTGAATGCCATCAGGAGCGCTCCGAGAAGTGCAGCGATGTACACCGGAAGGAGGTTGAACGAAGCGGAGAGGATGACCCCAAGCATGATCGCTCCTGCGATCGGGGCACGGCGCGTTCGGAATACTTCGCTGAGCTCGGCCGTGAGTACCAGAAAGCGCCAGTCTTTCCCCAGTAACTGAATCTTTTCCCGCCGACCGTAGACCAGGAGAGCATCTCCGAACTGTAGTGGAGTTTCACTGAGATGGATATCGGAGTGGATGGTCTCACCACCGCGCCAGATAGCGAGGGTGCTCAGGCCATAGGAATCCCGAAAGAAGATCTCGCTCAGCGACCTGCCCACGATATTCCTTGAAGTGGGGGCGAGCGTGACCTCAGCAAACCCTGCCTCTTCGGATTCTAACTCCGTTACCATGGAAGGGCCATCAGCTTCATGGGCCTGGAGTGATTGGAGGGCCCGGAACACCGCATAGGACTCTGGGCCTCCTTGCACGATGAGCCGGTCTCCAGATCTTAGTAAGTCGGCGGCACCCGGAAGGAAGAGATTCTCAGCGTCTGATTCGTTACTGCGCTGGATCTCGAGAACCGTAAGGCCGAAAGCATAGCCAAGACGGGTGGAGGCTAATGTGCGTCCGTCCAATCCAGAACCTTCCGGTATTTCGAGTTGTGTCAGGCAGAGGTGGAGATCGTACTCTTGCATGGCGGCATCAAAGTCCAGCCAGGTAATCGCGACGAACTCGTCTGCAAGCGGGAGTTGCTCCAGCCGTTCCTGCCGTCCAAGCAAGAGTAGGGTGTCCCCTGCTTTCAGCCGAATGTCCTGGAGAGAGGTACTGCGGGTCTTTTCTCCGCGTTTGATGGCCACGATTTGGGCCTGGAAGCGATTGCGGAAATCCAACTCGCGCACGGTACTTCCGGCGATAATCGAAGTGGATGCGATTTTTATCTGCACGAAGGTGGCGGCCTCCTTGACCAAAAGCCGTTGGAGGTCTACGGGTTCCTCCTGACTCTCGAGTTGTCCCCACGACCGCAAATCATTCATCGCTTCAGGGGAGCCTTTGAAGACGAGCGTATCTTCGGTCTGCAGCACAAACTCCGGGCTCGGGGCCCGAAGGAGGTGGCCATTCCGCTGGACAGCGAGTAAATTGACTCCTAAGGCACGTCCGAGTTGTGCCTGCACGAGGGTCCGGCCATGAAGAGCCGAGAACTTTGGTATTCGCAAACAGAAGATCGCGTCGTCCAAAGCATAGCGGTCCCGTAGGTCAACCTCTGCCACCGATCGGTCGCTATTGGAGCGTCGGTCTGGAAGGAAATGACGCCCAACGAAGATCATGTACAGTACACCCAAGACAAGTGCAGCCGCGCCCACCGGAGTGAAGGAGAAGAGCCCGAATTCGCCCTGACCTGAGCGTTCAAGAATGGTTGAAAGGAGGATATTTGGGCCGGTCCCAATGAGTGTGGTCATTCCTCCCAAGAGCGCGGCAAAGGCGAGCGGGATCAGGAGCCTGGAAGGGCGCATCCCGAGGCGACGGGAGATGTCTAGCACTACTGGCAGCAGAAGCGCGGTGGCCGCAATATTGTTCATGACGCCGGACATAAGCCCGGCAGTGAGCATCATGACTGCGGTAAGACGCGCCGGGGAAGCTCCAGCAAAGCGCATCACCTGGGCACCGAGGAGGTTTGCGATGCCCGTGCGGTACAACCCTCCACTTAGCACGAGTACAGCTGCAATGGTAACGACGGCTGGATTCGCAAATCCTTCAAGAGCACGTGACATAGGGATGACGCCACTGATGGCCAGTGCAAGTAGGACGATGAGCGCCACGCCGTCGTAGCGCACCCATTCTGTAACGAAAAGGACAATTGCGACCAGAACGATCGCGAGAACGATAATGATATCGGCACTCAGCATGTGGTGCCAAGGGTGTAGTTCAACAGACCAGCCCCTGGGTAGTGGGGGCAAACAGAACATGGGTGCTGATCCCCAATTAGCCTGCACCAATGGCTTTGCGACATCATAATCGGCGCATATACAGACGGGGACTTAAGGTAGTTCAAACGGGGCATGCTAACTTGCAGATGTACTCGCATAGGGTTATCGGTGCGTTTTCTCTAAACCAACGCCAGGGCCTGGATCATGTGGGAGATGTTCGATTGTTGTAGGGTACACATAGTCGGAATGCCCGTGTTGTCTGCGAGATCCGGCCGGCCAAGCGTCAACGGCAGGTTTGGGAAGTATTTGTATAGATGCTTCCATCTCAAGATCACGTCCGATTTAACCTGTTCTCGTACCATTCACGCTTAACATAGGCAAAGCAAGCACCATGCTCCTCTCCTTCCGACCGAATCTCCAAGTCTCCACAGTGATAGGCCTGCGTTGAGAGCGGGTTCGAAGCTCGCAGAATTTACGAAAAGTATCTACTATCCTCGGAAAACTTACCAACCGCGGAGCTGTGATCGTTGAAGGCAGCGGAAGGAAACGGAAATATGCCGCGGCCAAGCGGCTGTGAGTTTTAATTACAAGCTGCGACGTGACCTTGACGAGGCTGTTGCTTTAGGGGCTTTTGAAGAAGTCGTTAACGTTTGAATGCAGTTGAAAAATCACGAAGTCTAATGGCCTGTCGTCGCGACTTCACACGTAAGCGGAGGCTTTCAATAATTCAAAATCAACTGGAGTCTGTTCTGTCAGCTTTTAGAGAAGTTGTTGAAAGCTTGATGGGATAATCCGACCGCAAGATCTGAATTAAGGTGAGATAAACCTATAAACATCAAGGGCTGGGTTGGGTAACTCACCACGGCCGTCAAAGTCGGGGTAAACCATGAAGTACGCAACTCCATTTGCTGCGTGAAGGAATGGCATTTTCAGGCCGAGTTCCTCAGCAATCAGCACACCGTCCTTAGTAAATACCTGATATCCGATTCCGTTATTACGGTCGCCATACTGAACCATGATGGTCTGGTCAGTAAGTTCGAAAAGATTCCATATGGTCGTACCCCAAGGGTCCTTCAGGGCGGCAATAGCTTTCCTAAAAATCGGCCGGGATATCTTTGTTGGGTGAATTGAACCATGAATTACGCTTGGAGAATCTATCTACTTCTGTGCCGTTCGGGTCCAATTTCAGTATATCAAGAGTGCCAGCTGAAGCGTAGAAGATATGCGTTCCATCAGCAATTAGGCCACCCTGATCAAAGCGATGTTCGGAGTTGGGAAACTCAACCGGCGGCAAGGGGAACTCCGCAAGCACTTTTCCGGCGGAGTTCATGCGTGTCAAAACTCTCTTTGTCGGAGGTCCCGCACCCACACCATACATCATCCCTTCTGGATCAACGTCGATGAACTTAGGGCTGCTGAAACTGCGATCAGCACGTCCCAAGCATGCTCCTTCTGCCGTGAATTGGTAGCCCCAATAGCCTCCCGAACCGTCTTTGACGAAGATGAATTCATCATTCCCAAACACAGCAGCGGTAGGCCTGAAAGGAAACGCCGGGTGACAGGTTGAAGGATGCAGCGAAGCCAGGAGTGTACCAGTTGAGTCAAACAGTAAGGTTTGCTTTCCAATCCAGTCGGTTATGAGCAACCGACCATTTGAATCAACATCAACCTGCTCAATAAAACCTATTAGCAGCGTATCTAGACCATCAAACTTGAGCGTGCCAATTTTCTCAAAATGCTTGAACTGAAGAGGCGCTATATCCTGTGCGTTAATGTCTGGTGTAGAGCGGGCAATCAAGAGAATCGTGATAATTGCGAGCGTATTGCGGTTCATTTAGTGAGGGTGACTTGATTGAAAACTATGCCTAGTTAGGCTGGATTAAACAATATTCCACACACTGCACCTGCGGGAGACTACCCTCTGCCTAACCAACCTTAGTGTTAAAACAGGTGCTTTCCCGCTTCCCTGTACACTCGTCATGGGCTTGTTTCAATCATTGGGGAAACTTGATCTTTCCAACTGACAGGAATTGG
>JAPPGC010000068.1 GCA_028875125.1 Bacteroidota bacterium
ATGGGACTCTTAAGCCCTATCAGTCACAAAAACAATCAAAAGTTTCCTCAATGATCGAAACAAGCCCCCTAGACCGTGCAGTAATTCTCTGATTCGCAATAATACCTGCTCGTGTTGTATCTTCAAGAGTTGTACTAAACTCTTTGTTTAACTTTTCGCGATGAGTCATACCGACCAGGAAGTGTCCCACACTTTTGATTCGCTAAATATTGGCGACAGCTACGAGATTCATCGTTTCGTCAGCGAGCATGACGTATTGACTTTCGCTGAAATCACCGGCGACGATAATCCCCTTCATGTCGATGCCGCATACGCGGAAGGAACGCGTTTTGGTTATCGTATCGTGCATGGTGTATTCCTCCTGGGGCTGATCTCTAAGGTCCTTGGACGAGATTTCCCAGGTCCGGGGAGTGTAGCGGTATCCATCTCGTGTCGTTTTCTTCGACCCGTGCGGGTCAATTCAGAAGTGCGGGTTTTGGTCAAGGTTCGAGAAAAATTCGAAAATAGGCGATACGTAAAGGCAGAGACCTATGTCTACAACGACGACAATAAGATTTCCGTGAAGGGTGAAGCCACCATCATACCTCCGGCGGACTCAGATTGACCTCCCCGCAATGTACATGGATGCATTGATTGGGATTTCCCCACTGCATCACATGCATCCGCAGCCGCTCTGCATCTGCTGCCGTAAGTAGGCTCTGGCCGGTAGCGTCATCTTTCAACCAGTCCAGGATCACATCAGTTCTTTTCGGATCCAGCGAATCGAACACATCATCCAGCAGCAACAGCGGCTTTTCTTCCATCCGGGAATCCAGGTAGTAATACTGGGCCAGCTTCAACGCGATTGCAAATGAACGGTGCTGTCCGGTTGAAGCAAAGCGTCGGACCTCTCGGCCATCCAGCTTAAAGACCAGCTCATCCCGGTGTGGACCTACCGTGGATCTACCCTGTTCCCTGTCTCGCTCGGTCACTCGTTCAAGTGCTTCCTTCAGCGCCTCTTCCGCCTCTGCAGGGGAAGCGTAACTCGTTTCTGGAATCGATCCCTGATATAAGATCACAGGTTCTTCAATCGCTTCACTTAACCGATTCCATGCCCGCTTGAGCTCCTGACTAAACTTCTCGAGGAATGCCGCTCGCAATGCAATGATACGCCCACCAATTCGGGCCAGAATTGCATTTAGGGGCGCGATCATTTCGTTGTCTATTTGACGACCGCGATTATCGGCCAAGTAACCGTTTCGCTGTCGAAGTGCTCGCCGATAATTGATAAGATCCTCCAAATGGGCCGGGCGTGCCTGACTGAGCATATTGTTGAGAAATTTTCGGCGTCCTTCCGGTCCTCCCAGAGTCAGGCTCTGATCGCAGGGAGCAAATATGACCACCGGGACCAACCCAACAATGTCAGCCAGACGCTCGAGAGGCGCACCGTTCACGAACACCCGCTTGCCCTCTCGGACGGCAAAGGCTATTCGTATAGTAACTTCGCGCCGCAGCGTCCCCGTAAACTCCCCCTCAATCTCAAAATACTTTTCGCCGCGAGGAAGCACATATCGATCCACTCCGGTCAGAAAGCTTTTCGATAAACAGAGATAATGGACTGCTTCAAGAATGTTGGTCTTACCTGCACCATTTGGGCCATATAATAAGTTTATACCGGGCGTCAGTGCCAACGTCGTGTCAGCATGCGCCCGCACGCTTCGCAGTCGGAGTGAGCGCAGGATCATAAACAAGGTATTCACAGCCTGTCGTCCTTACGCGATTTTCGTGTATTCGTTCGCCAACTGGTCACTTTACCTCGAAAAGCGTATACCAACCTCTCCATTACTGCCATGCCTATTCCACCACCCCTTTTTGACGAGCTTCAAAGCTTGGTGACGGAGCAGCGCAATCCGCGGTCGATGAATATCGACAAAGCTTCCGTCGAGGAAATTCTTGCCATTATCAACACAGAAGACCGTAGCGTTCCCCGTGCTGTTGCGCAGGAGCTACCCTACATTGCAAAGGCGGTGAAGATTGTCACTGCCGCACTTGAGAGCGGTGGGCGCCTTTTTTATGTAGGCGCGGGAACCAGCGGACGCCTCGGCATCCTGGATGCTTCAGAATGTCCACCCACATTCGGAACCTCCCCAGAAACAATTCAAGGCATTATCGCTGGTGGAAAAGAAGCTGTTTTTCGTGCACAGGAGGGAGCAGAAGATGTTGCCTCACATGGTGCGGAGGCGCTGCATGCGGCCGGAGTGCGTCCTCGGGATGTGGTTTGCGGTATTGCCGCAAGCCGACGTACACCATTTGTCGTTGGGGCCGTAGCTGAAGCTCGTCAGATAGGATGCAATACCTTGTTCCTTACCTGCAACCCCCGTTCCACATTCGATATCGAGGTTGATGTGGCTATTTGTGTAGTAGTGGGGCCGGAAGTGATTATGGGTTCAACCCGCATGAAAAGTGGAACTGCTCAAAAACTCGTCCTCAACATGATCACTACCGCTTCAATGATCCACCTGGGAAAAGTGTATCAGAACATGATGGTCGACCTACAGATGACAGCGGAAAAACTCACGCAAAGGTCTCGTCGCACGGTCATGACAGTAACCGGCCTCAACTATGACGAAGCAACTGAAGCACTTGCTGCCGCAAATGGGCATGTAAAAACTGCGCTGGTTATGATTCTTGGCAACGTAACAAGACAAGAGGCCCTAGCGCGACTGGAGAAGTCCGGCGGGTTTGTGCGTGGGGCCCTAGAGGCCAATCGGTAATCAGTAATATCATCCGTCCATAACCAATGGCCCACCACGACGGCCATTTACCGTTTTTGGTAGAAGAATTGAATGTTTCATATATCTTACATATGATTTTAATCCTTCAAAAGAACCCACATAGGGAAAAAGGGGCACCAGATTGGCTCTACGCTCCTTGAAGCATTCACCCAAAACACGAACTTCATATCAATCAATTCAATTTCTGGTTTGACTGAACAGCCGCTACAAAATCTGTATTCACGTATTGCCCGGCTACCCGTTTTTGGAGACTTCCGCGCGTGGTGTGTAAAAAGCCGGGAAAGACAGCAGTGTCTGATTCAGGGGGCGTCCGGCTCATTACCTTCGTTTCTGATCCGACATGCATGGACCGCTGGCCGCCCTGTTGTCGTCCTTCTGCCTGATATGGAAGATGCCCGTATGGTGCATGGTGACCTAACGGAGCTGGGATTGCCGAGTCTGCTATACCCCTCCTTCGGGCATACGCCCTACGACAGAGAACAAGTTGAGGACACTGCTCCCACTGTACGGCGCCTTGTCGTGCTCCAGCAACTCGTCACCTCTGAGCGTACGCTTGTGACTACCGGCTTCCAGGCCGTCTTTGAATGCATGCCCGCACCGGAAAAGACGGCCGATGAGTCTCTCACGATCCACATAGACACGCACCTGCCACCTGAAAAACTCGTTGACCAGCTTATTGGTAAAGGCTTTGTTCTGGTCCCATTTGTGCGGGAAGCTGGCGAAATCGCATGGAGAGGCGGCATTGTTGATGTCTTCCCCTTTTCCGGCGGCCTTCCATTGCGACTTGATTTCTTCGGCAATGAAGTCGAATCAATCCGTGAATTTGACGCGATAAGTCAGCGCTCCATCAGTCGACTGGAGATCGCGCGAATCGTTCCCCGTCCCACCGATGTGTCCTCCGATATCACTTGGGTTTCGTTACTGGAGCGCTTGGGTGAGGACTCGCTTCTTGTACTTTTTGACACGCCTCGTCTGGAAGAAATGGCGGAATCGTTATGGACAGATACACAGGAACGATATACACTCGCATCCATTTCTGATCCTGACTGTCCCGTTCCAGAGACGCGCTACCTGACTCCTAAGGCCTTTCGTGAAATCTGCAAAGCCAGCACCCGTATCTGTTTTGATTCTTTCGGGCCGGCAGAGACTACCTTTCAGGTCAATGGTCGTGCTCAACCGTCTTTTGGCGGACATATGAAAACCGTTCGTGCGGATCTGGTGAATTCCAGTCGGAAACACACCTACGTTATCTGCGACAGTACCGCGCAACAGGAGCGCTTGCAATCCCTTCTTGAGGAAGTGCAGGATACTGGTAGAGTGACGCTTCTGGTGGCCTCGCTGCACCGTGGATTCATACTGCCGGAGATTGGGCTTGCCATCTACACAGACCATGAAATATTCGGCCGCTATTTCCGGCCACGGGCCCGCAAGGTTTCGCGCACGGGCGGCATTCGCCTTCAGGAACTGCAGGATTTCAAGCCTGGAGACATAGTCGTACACAGGGAGTATGGCATTGGCAAGTTCACTGGTTTCAGAACCATCACGGTCAAAGGGCGAAAGCAGGAGGCCGTTCGACTGATTTACGCGCGTGACGATGTGGTTTATGTAAATGTTAACGCGCTGCACAAACTCAGCAAATATGCCGGCAAAGACGGTCAGGTCCCCTCGCTAACCCGACTGGGCACTGGTCAGTGGGAACGTGCCAAGAGTCGGACAAAAAAACGGATCAAGGATATTGCTCGGGATCTTATCCGTTTGTATGCACGCCGTAAATCCGCCCAGGGCCACGCCTTTGCAGGGGATTCGGTGTGGCAGCGCGAGTTGGAGGCTTCCTTTCCCTGGCAGGATACACCGGATCAACACGAAGCCGCCGAAGCAGTTAAGCGTGATATGGAGGCCGCGGCTCCCATGGACCGCCTGGTTTGCGGTGATGTGGGCTTCGGAAAGACAGAGATCGCGGTCCGTGCTGCCTTCAAGGCTGTTCAGGATGGAAAGCAGGTCGCGATCCTGGTACCAACCACTGTACTGGCGCAGCAGCATTTCCTCACCTTTCGTAAGCGATTGGCCTTGTTCCCGGTACGGGTTGAGGTACTTTCCCGGCGGATCTCCGGTGCAGCAGCCCGTAAACTTCTCGCAGATATTAAACTTGGAAGGGTGGATATCCTTGTCGGCACACACCGGCTGGTCTCCAAGGATGTTGCTTTTCAGGATCTAGGACTCCTGATTGTGGATGAGGAGCAGCGATTCGGAGTGAGAATCAAGGAAAAACTTCGCGAAATGCGGGTGAACGTGGACACGCTGACCCTAACCGCAACGCCTATTCCACGCACATTGCAATTTTCGCTGATTGGCGCACGCGACCTTTCAATCATGGGCACCCCACCTCCCAACCGGCAGCCCATCTACACCGAAATCCACTCCACGAACTGGTCTCTTGTGCGCGATGCAATCCTTTACGAAGTAAACCGGGGAGGACAGGCTTTCTTTGTCCATAATCGTGTGCGCTCTCTTGGAGAAGTGCTATCCAGATTGCAGGCCCTTTTGCCTGGTGTTCGACTTGCCTCCGGGCATGGTCAAATGCCGGCAGCCGATCTTGAGCGCACTATGACGGGATTTGTTAACCATAAGTTCGATGTATTAGTCTGCACATCAATCATAGAGAACGGATTGGATATCTCAAATGCAAACACGATCATTATTGATCGCGCCCACATGTTTGGTCTCGCCGAGATCCACCAACTGCGTGGACGGGTCGGTCGAAGTGATCGGAAGGCCTATTGTTATTTACTGGTGCCCTCTGTCCATGATCTAAGCCGGGATGCACGGCAGCGCCTACAGGCGGTTGAGCAGTTCAGTGACCTTGGGAGTGGTTTTCATCTTGCCATGAGAGATTTGGATATTCGGGGGGCTGGTAATATCCTGGGCGGAGAACAGAGCGGCTTTATTGCGGATCTGGGACTTAACACTTACTACCGGATGCTGGAAGAAGCGGTTCAGGAGCTCCGAACTGAAGACTTTCCTGAATTATTCGAGGACATTGATACACCACCGGCGGGGGACACCATTGTTGACCTAGAAGTCCGTGCCTCTCTCCCCAAGGCTTATGTCGAGAGCGACCTGGAGCGGCTGGCCCTGTATCGAAGAATTGGTGAGGCAACTGATCAGGACGCGCTTTCTTCTCTTGAAGACGAACTCTGTGACCGGTTTGGCCCGCTTCCCAAGCCAGCCAAACAGTTGATACTTGGAGCTCGCATGCGCTTGATGGGAGAGCAGCTCCGACTCCCCCGGATTGCGTTCCGTAATCAACGCCTTTTCCTACAACTCCCTGACAGTAATGCTGACCAAAGGTTTTATACAATATTGTTTGAGCCGCTTTTACGGGAGCTGGACACACTCAGCCACCCGCATGTCCTCAAAGAATCGAAAGCTGGAAAAATGCGAGCTATCGTGCAACGTGTTCCTTCCGTTAAGTCTGCCCACTCAATCCTGTGTCGTCTGGCTGCCTCCGTTGCCTCACGTGAACCACAACCCGGGTTGTCTCAGAAATTGGCTTGATTTTAACATGAACGCTCGAATTGGCCTTTCTTAAGGCCTCCAGTTCAGCACTCAGGTCTCCGCCTTTCAGGCAATAGAGTGCTCCAGGCCCATTCCTGTCCTGAATCGCCGCACGTTCATGCCAGCCCCACAGTGTACAAAGTGGGGCGGTCGCGCGCGATACACTGTGATTGATCCTGTGTACAAACCGTTCTGCCCGACCGTGCCAAGGTTGCAGATTGGGCAAATCCAGCTGCCGCTTGAACGAATTAACGGCAAATATCTTCTTCTGAACCGCGTCAACGGCGTATACGGTAACTTCCGGGAACACGATTGCCAGAGGGATTGCCGGTAATCCTCCACCTGTGCCCCAGTCCACAAGTGAGGACCCTTTCTCGAATCGGAACGCCGCGAGCGCCAAGCACTCCTGAATATGCTGCAAGAATCCACGGTTCGTTGTACGCCTTGACACCAGGTTCAGGCGCCTGTTATACTGCTGCAGCAACTGGGCAAATGCAGAAAGTTTTTCACGCTGTTGTATCTGGAGTTCCAAATGCAATTGTTTCACGTGAAACATTTCTGTGCCCATACCCGCTCGTCCTATTTTCTGTCGAATTATGAGGGTGCATACGATTTCAGCAACACCATTAACACCGCGATATCTGCCGGACTTACACCGCTGATCCGTGAAGCCTGTCCTAGCGTTTCAGGCCGTATCTTGCTTAACTTTTCCCGGGCCTCCATGGTGATATTATTGACCGTCGCAAAATCGAACCCGGCGGGTATTTCCCGGTTTTCCATGCTGGCCATCCTTCTTGCTTCTTCTTCCTGCCGTGCTACATAGCCGGCATACTTCACCGAGGTCTCCACAAGTTGTTCCACCGGCTCCATCCCAGGTGCCGGGACAACAATTTGATCTGCAATGCCCGCGGCCCGCAAGAGCTCTTGCAAATCGACCTCTGGGCGGCGTACAAGCCGGATTGCTTTCGTCGGTTCATTAATGGGGTTCGTTCCAACCTGTCTTAGGTACGGATTAATGCTTTCAGGGAGGAACGTGTGGTCCGATAACCTGTCAATGGTCAGCCGTACCGCATCGCGGCGGGCCTGCATCCGGTTAGAGCGCGTTTCTGACACTAATCCCAGACGCCGTGCCAGTGGCGTAAGCCGCTCATCCGCGTTGTCCTGACGAAGCAGCATACGATGCTCGGCCCTCGAGGTGAACATTCGGTACGGCTCGTCTGTCCCCTTGGCAATCAGATCGTCAATCAGAACGCCAATGTAAGCCTCAGAACGCCGAAGAATCACCGGAGTAGATCCTTCAAGTGTACGAACCGCATTTATGCCTGCAATTAGCCCCTGGGCTGCTGCTTCCTCGTACCCCGTGGTTCCATTTATCTGTCCGGCGAAGAACAGCCCCCTTACGTTCTTTGTTTCCAGCGAATAACGAAGCTGATGAGGCGGGAAATAATCATACTCAATCGCGTAACCCGGACGCAACATATGAACCTCCTCCAACCCTGGTATCAGTCGCAGCGACTCCTCTTGTACATCTTCCGGCAAGCTCGTGGAGAAACCATTTACGTACACCTCGGTGGTTCGACGTCCCTCAGGCTCAAGGAATAACTGGTGGCGCTCCCGGGAAGCAAATCGATCAATCTTATCCTCAATCGAAGGACAGTACCTCGGACCAGTGCCTCCAATTCGTCCGTTAAACATCGGGCTGCGCTCAAACCCCCTTCGCAGTACCGCATGCACCTGCGCGTTGGTCCAAGTCAGGTGGCAGCTCATCTGATCGTCTGTCAATGCATCGGTCATAAACGAGAAGGGCATGGGCTGCTCATCTCCCGGCTGCTCTTTAACCGCCGTGTAGTCGATCGTGCGACCATCAACGCGAGGCGGGGTACCGGTTTTGAGTCGACCGCTCTCAAACCCCAGTTCCTGTAACTGCCCGGTCAATCCCGTACTCTGACATTCTCCCATTCTTCCGCCCCCGAACTGACGCTCTCCCACGTGGATCAGCCCATTCATAAACGTGCCGTTCGTGAGAATCACCGCGCCTGCATGAAAATTCCGCCCGAGGCGAGTCCGTACACCTCGAATCTGCCCGTCCACTACATCCAAAGCCGTAACCATGTCTGCACGCATATAAAGTCCTGGAATCTCTTCCAGGGCTGCCCGGACAAACGCGGCATACTCTATTCGATCTGACTGGGCACGTGGACCCCACACCGCCGGCCCCTTGCGACGATTGAGCATTCTGAACTGAATACCTGCTGCATCGGCAGCAAGCCCCATTATACCGCCACAAGCATCAATCTCCCGCACAATATGACCCTTACCAATACCTCCAATGGCAGGATTACACGACATCCTCCCGATCGCTTCAAGACTCATGGTGATCAGGAGCGTGCGAGCGCCCATGCGGGCGGCGGCGGCAGCAGCTTCTGTCCCGGCATGACCACCGCCAACAACAATCACATCAAACCTCGAAAACATCGTACTGTTATTTGCCAATACAAAACCTTGAAAAAATCGCCCCAAGTACGGTTTCGTTTGTAATCACTCCGGTTATCATTCCGAGCTCGCGCGCAGCGGCATGCAAATCCAGCGCAAAGATGTCCGGCGACTTCTGGGCATCCAGCGCAGCTCCAGCCCGCAGCAATGCTTCGTGTGCCTGCCTTAAATGGTTTTTATGCCTTGCATTCATGACTGTTCTGGATACATCCGGATTCCCGAATATCTCAGCAGCTTGGTTAACCAGCTCACGCACAAGGGGAATGACCGCCTTGGGTCCTCCCTTGGCACTCAGGAGTAATCCCTCTCCTGCATGCTGCTGCACAAGGTCTACTTTGTTACCTACCAGAATCGTCGCTTTCTCTCCAGTCCTTTTCAACGCATCAAGGTCTTCTTCTGTTAACCCATGGACCAGATCATACACGTACACTACAATATCCGCCTTCGCTATCATATCGCGTGCCCGACGTACGCCCTCCTGTTCAATTACGTCCGTGCTTTGTCGCAATCCTGCGGTGTCTGTGAAGCGAAACCGCAATCCCTCAAACTCAGCATCAGCTTCCAAAACATCTCTGGTTGTCCCCGGCTGCTCGCTGATAATTGCTCGATCCCTGCCGGATAAACTGTTTAGGAGCGTTGATTTACCTGCATTTGGGCGGCCGGCAATCACGATACGAATGCCTTCGCGCACCACGGTGCCCAACCGGACTGATCGAAGTAGTTCGTCTGTTTGGTTCAATGCATGTTTGATCAGCTTTCTGAGTTCAGCCCGGTCAACAAATTCCACATCTTCGTCGGTGAAGTCGATCTCCAGCTCCGCTAACGCACACAATTCAAGGATCGCTGTGCGCAGCTTTTCGAGCTGTTCTGAGTAATGCCCCTCATACGCCGCAAGCGAAGTCCGATGTGCACGCTCGCTGGTTGAATGAATCAGATCTGCTATCGCTTCCGCCTGTGCGAGATCTATTTTCCCGGACAGGAACGCGCGCTGCGTGAATTCACCTGGACGGGCTAAACGTGCTCCGTTCTCGATCATACTTTGCAGTACGAGCGCAGCCACATAATCTCCTCCATGACACGTGATTTCAACCACATCTTCTCCCGTTGACGAACGAGGCGCCAGAAATACCGTAGCAACCACCTGGTCTATCCGGTCTCCCGCCTGACCTACCCACATACCAACATTTGCCGTGTGGGACTCGACCGCCGTTAAATCCCGCCCAGCGAAGCACTCCGATGCTATCCGACAAGCCTCGGGGCCGGAAAGACGAACAATCGTAAGCGCCGCAAGACCCGGTGCGGTCGCAATCGCCGCAATCGTATCCTGGGCGAACATTTTGAATTACCTGCGACCTTTCTTTCCCCGTCGTTTTCCTGTGGCTATCCCGCTCACCGCCTTGCGCTTCGCCGGCTTTTTGACGGCACTCTTCTTTGAATCGGGGTTATTCTTTACTGAGTTATTGATAAACTGCTGCTGCACCGCAGAAAAAACATTGTAACAGAAGTAGTACAAACTTAATCCCGACGGCAATCTGTTGAATATAACGAAGATTATACCCGGCATCACGTACATGAAAATCTTCGCCTGCGGTCCAGAAGCAGGCGTGGCCTGCAGACGCATCTGTACAATCATAGACAGCCCCATGAGGACCGTGAAGCCAGCAACAAAGTCTCCATAGAATGGAATGGTGAACGGGAGATTCAGAATTGCATCCGGAGCCGAGAGATCGGCTGCCCACAAAAACCCCTCCTGTCTGATTTCAATTGATTGTTGCAGAAACTGCCAAAGAGCAATAATAATCGGGTATTGCAATAGCATAGGCAAACATGCACCAAGCGGGTTCGTCCCGGATTCGCGATACATTTTGATCGTTGCCTGCTGCTGTTTTTCTGGATTGTCCGCATACTTCTCCTTTATCTTCTGCATCTTTGGCTGCAATTCGCGCATTTTTGCCATGCTCTTGTAGGAACTGAGCGTCAGCGGTAGCAAAACCACTTTGATTAACAGACAAAAGAGGACGATTACCAGGCCATAATTGGGGATTAGGCTGCTCAGAAAAGAGAATGCGGGAATAAATACAGCCACAGCAAGCGGGCGTGTCATCCACTCGAATCCGTCCCAGCCGTAGTCTACTATACCGTATGCGCCTTCGTAGCGCTTGATCTTGCCGTACTCGAGTGGACCCAGATACAATCGAAAAGTATCGGGAGTATCGGCTGGAGGCCCCATGAACAGAGCGGCCTCGAAATTGACTGCAACTGACGGATCTTCCGTATCTCCGATGCGTTCGCCCTCAAGAACAGCCTCGAGAGCCGGTCTGTCCGTCACCATCACCGCACCAAAATACTTGTTCTTGACCCCCACCCAGGACACATTGCCCCGTAAAACTCGCTCGGCCCATTCGTCTCTGTGCAGCGTGATCCCTTCTACATCATTGCCGCTTCGTGCATATGCGCCGACCTTGGCTATTTCTTCTCTTCGGTTGTGGGCATCTTCGCTAAACGGGATACCTCCATACCATACGAGTTCATACCCCTCTGACGTTTGAAAACCTCCGGGATTAATGTGGGTCACTTCCAACTCAACCTCATAATCACCTGGCTTAAATGTATAGGCGAATTGCAGTCTGCCACTACCAATGCCAGCTTCAAACACCACTGTGGCCGGAGCCGTCGTAGCATCAATCACATCCATTGAGTCACGCTGCACGAACAGCAGATCCCGCGTGAAAATGTTTCGCGATCCGGTAGACTGAAACTCAACCCCGAGGGCGCCACGACTCGTACTGTCAACCATTTGAACCTGTCTCACCTGATCAAACTGCAGAAACTCTTTGAGCTCAAAGCCTGTGAGGGTTGCCCCCAGGTCCGAAAGTCGTGCGGTATACAGGTCCGTGTCCACCACAATTTCACGAGCCGTGTGTACCGGTACGGACTCCGGCAGTTGCACGGGCACAGGGGCCTGTTCCGGAGTGTCTGCCACAGTGGTTGAATCTGACGAATCTGATCCAACCTGCTCCTCTTCAACCACAGGTTCCTGGGGCTGCGGTGGGGTTGGGGGCATCGTAATCATCCAAACGGCCATAATAGCCGTGATCAGGATGACAGCAATAATCGTATTACGGTCCACTCGTTATCCCTTCTTGGTATTTATTTAGTCTAATGCTCAGGCTGCGCATTGCCTGCACGATATCTTTCGACAATTTTTCGACATGTTTGGGGCTGCGCACAAGAATCATTAGTATTAACGACTCCGCCGAAGGAAAATTTTTGGGGCTTATCAGGTGTTGATGCGTTCGCCAGGCTTCGCGCATGCATCGTCTCAACCGATTACGCTGAACAGCACTCGTGCATCGGCCGGGCGCAAATCCAACCTGTACCGGCGCGTCTGTCCCTGTTGCGGACCTAGGAACAAAACGGTACAGTATCCGGATATTTGCCGTTACTACAGATTCTACTTCCGGGTTTGACCGGTCAAAAAGCGATCTGATCAGCCGACGACGCTTTAAGCGCATCGAACGCGGAATCCGCTGCACAGGCGCCGCTCCCATAAATTATTTACCAACATAACGATCGCTAACCGAAAGGCTTTTGCGTCCCTTTCGGCGGCGTCTCGCCAACACGTTGCGGCCGTCCTTGTCTGCCATTCTAGAGCGAAATCCGTGCTTATTGCGACGCTTTCGCCGACTTGGCTGGTAGGTGCGTTTCATGAAGCGCTACTATTATTATTAGTGTAACCTGATGTCGTGCATTTCGCTTCTGCTGAAGCCTTTCAGCATAGCGTTTTTTGCTATACTGGCTGCCCGATGTTATCTTTAACGTCCTAAGTGTGCTTTTGCTTCTTTTTCTTGCGGGAATAGCTCAATCGGTAGAGCGTCAGCTTCCCAAGCTGAAGGTCGCGGGTTCGATTCCCGTTTCCCGCTCCACCGGGCGGTTAGCTCAGTTGGTTTAGAGCGCCTGCCTTACAAGCAGGAGGCCGGGGGTTCAAATCCCTCACCGCCCACACCTTTACCCATCGTACTGCTCCATGTTCTTTTGACCGTCATGACGGGAGCCATACCTTGCCCGGGAGATCCACCATGAACCCGGTACCTGTATAGGTTTTGCTCAAAATTCTCTCGAGAACTTGACTGCATCCCTATTCAGATTGTTGTTGCCCACTTATTCAGGACTAGCGAATAAAGGATGACGGCCGACGCGAATAGGCGCACCCTTCAACTAGACCTCTCCTCAGTGAGGTATCAAAAAACCGGGCAGGTGCTACCCGAGTCCATGAAGATCATCCTGGGCTACCCTAGAACTACGACTACGGGACTCACCGTGACGATCAAGTCAGTAAAAAAAGTTTACGAGAAGGCACGCTAAATGAGAGTAACGAGATGGGTCGACTCAATCTGAAGTACAAACTCGATTTTTCGCATTTTATATATGTAAATTATGTGGTTATTTCCAAAATATCGCAAGACCGCCTGTGTCGGGTCCCATCGTTTTCCGCCAACTTTAGGTACCATTTTCACTTACTTGGTACACAATCAGGGTACTTCCCTTGCTATGATCCACAGCATAGGCTCGGCCCTTCCGAATGGTAATCAGATCTGTGTCTGAGGGAAGCGTAATCTGGCCGTAGAGTTGGCGTTCTTTGTCAAGGATTAGCCACTGAGAGGTGGTGTCCGTTAGTGACGGTGAAATTGTTTTTATCCAGGTGCGCTCCAGATCATCTACGACAAATTTCTCAATGGCTGGCTTGTTTGCCGGTAGATCTGCTGATAGAACTGCCTTTTTGTACCAATCCCTACTGTCTTTGACGTAATCCTCCACCTCTTGCCGCAGCAGCGGGATAGGCGTTAGGGGATACGTGATTGAGTTACTTAGTTCGCCGCTTGGGGAAATGACCTTGATGTTGATAGATTCCGTCCAGCCAGCATACATCCTACCTGCTAAATCCATGCGCAGAACTGGTTCACGCCCGAAGGGGTTTCTAATCGCGAACTGCTCTTCGCCTGCTGGAGAGACAATCCACTCGGCAGATGGTAGATAATGTATCGGTGGATGAATGACATCTCCCTCCCAATCAACTCGCATGATATACAAACGTCGGTCCGTCAAATCCTCTCCTGGCGATACGGGCCAATCGTACGTTACGAGAAAACCCGTATTGAGTACCCCGACCAACCAATAGGGCAGGCCTAACGAATCGTGCGAAACGGTAAAACTATAGGCCAACTCCAGCCCCTCCGGCTCAAATACAGATATTCGCTCCAAGCGAGAATCAAAAGCATAAAGCGTGTCTGCAAAATCAGTATAGATTGACGCTAGTCTTTGAAACTCGCCAGGAGCACTGCCTTCTTGGCCGACAGTTTTGAGGAGATCTCCCTCTGCCGTGAAAACATAGATTTGTGGATATTGCTGTTCTCCGACAAAAATCCGTCCGGATCTGTCAACACTGACGAGATCCCCAATCCCACCGAACAAGAGCGTGTCTCCAGCAAGTTCGTCACCCAGTCGAAAGAGCTCAGTCAACTCAAATCTGGCGGGTGCTAAATCGCTTGCTCCGTTGTTTTCTCTGGTCGTACAGGCTGATATCAAAGAAATTGCGACAATGCAAACCAAGAGAAGCCAGAATGAGCATTCAGTCAAGCGGGGAACATCCTGGTTTCCATATGGGGCATGAAGCTTCTTCATATTTCTGGTATTCTAGCGTTGATATACGCAGATGAAATGTCTACCTAGTCACATCCACATTGCCGGTGCCCCATGGATCCGATACCCTGCCAAGCTTAATTCCCACTTGACCGCGGTGACTTGCCTTTTGTGTCGCGGTTTTGCGCCTTCTTCTGCCGGCCAGGTTGCATCCTCCTCTGGTTCATTTCATCAATAAGCATCGCCACAAGCTCTGGTTCCTCTTCTGCCAAGGCCTTGGCCATTGGAATGAACCGTGCCAGGCGTTCGCGTTCCAGCTTGGTCTTATTGCGGAATTGTTCTTCAAGAACAATCGCTACGCGCTGTGTAGTGCGCGCAACAATCTCTTCGGAACTTGGCAACTCTCTTTTTTCCATGTTGATTTCAAATCGATGAGCAATGGCCTTTAGTCTAGCCTCTTCTTCCCATGTTGCAACCGTAATAGCTACACCAGCCTTTCCGGCACGAGTAGTTCTGCCCGTGCGGTGAATATATAATTGCGCCTCAAGTGGCACCTCAGCCTGAAACACATGACTCAGTTCCGAAATATCTATGCCCCTTGCTGCCACATCTGTGGCAACCAGAAGACGTATTTGACCTTCCCGCAACCGGTCCATAGCCTTTTCCCGCGCACGCTGACTGTAGTCTCCACTGATTGCAGTGGCATTAAAACCATAATTCTGGAGGAAGTCCGTAAGAAAAGAGACTTCGCGCCGCGTATTGGAAAATATTATCGCTGAATCTGGATTCTCGAATTCAATCAGACCGGCCAGCGCACGTGCACGATCCATTGAATTGTTGATCTTATAGTAGCGGTGATCTATTGTCACCACGCCAATCCCATCGGCACTGAGCCCGAGAAACTGGGCATTCTTCAAAAACTCCCTCCCCAACAGACGTACTTTCGGGGGCATCGTTGCACTGAACATGCACGTATGCCGTTTACCCGGTAGATACGACTTCAATGCCACCATAGCAGGATAGAAGCCCATAGACAACATTTCGTCGGCTTCATCAAGAA
This sequence comes from Bacteroidota bacterium, assembly GCA_028875125.1. Classification (GTDB taxonomy): domain Bacteria; phylum Bacteroidota; class Rhodothermia; order Rhodothermales; family Bin80; genus Bin80. Next base: position 15,523 of record JAPPGC010000068.1, read on the forward strand.
TAAACAGGCGCAGTTTATTCAATGTGAAGGTACGGCGCTGCAAGTGGTCCAGAATACGCCCCGGCGTACCAATTACAACCTGACATCCTCCTGTGAGCCCTTTCGTCTGATGCTGATATCTCACGCCCCCGTAAACCAAGGTAGCCTTGAGTTTCCCTGGAAATGGATTCAGTCGCTTGAATTCACTATAGATCTGTCCTGCCAGTTCTCTCGTTGGAGCAAGTACTAGTGCCTGTGCACTACGCACTGACGGATCCAGTCTGTCAAACATGGGCAAAAGAAATGCCCCTGTCTTCCCGGATCCAGTTCGGGACTGTACGATCAGATCCTTTCCCTCAGCTATGTGCGGAATCGCACGTGCCTGCACGGGCATCAGGCCGGACCAATTGCTTTTCTCGAACGCAGCACGCGCCCATTGACCAAGAGAGTCAGCCGTCGACTCCTTAACCTCTGAATCCACTGTATCAAAGACACGCTCCGCAGCGGATTCCCTGCTGGCCTCCTGGGCCCGCGAAGTGAAATCTAGATGGGTGGTAAAAGGTTTTGTCACAAGCTACATGGATAAACCGCCGTCAACAGTAAGAACCTGGCCAGTTATGTATGCGGCCCCACTGGAAGCCAGAAATAATACCGGAGCTGCAATCTCCTCTGGCACAGCCGTTCGACGAACGGGGACCGAACGAATCATGTTTTCTTTCATCTTCTCGCTGATCCCCTCCGTCATGTCTGTTTCTACATACCCCGGAGCAACCACGTTCACGGTAACTCCTCGTGCGCCAAGTTCCTTAGCCAGACTCTTTGAAATACCGATAATCCCCGCCTTAGACGCAGCATAGTTTGCCTGACCTGGATTTCCTGTCAGTCCCACGATTGATGAAATATTCACAATCCGCCCATAACGCTGGCGCATCATGACCCGATAAACCGCCTTGCTGTAATTAAAAATGCTTTTGAGGTTTGCATTGATAACGACATCCCAGTCTGACTCACTCATACGCATAAGAAGATTGTCCCGGGTGATACCTGCATTGTTAACCAGAACATCCACACCTCCCCACGCCTTTACCATCTGTTTCACTACCTGCTCCGCTCCATCAAAGTCTGCAGCGTCACACTGGAAGGCTAGGCCCCCAGTGGCTTCTTCAAGCTCCTCAGCAACGGCTACACTGCTTCGGTAAGTGAAGGCAACCTGTGCACCCTCGACCGCAAACGCCTCAACAATACCGCGGCCTATTCCGCGGGTCCCGCCGGTTACGAGAACTCTGGTTTCTTTGAATTCCATGACTTGTTGCTGTGATCACTCGGCCGTAAACGTGGCAACAGCTTTGGCCGTACCAATGAAAGTGACTTTTGCCTTCCGCCCAAGCGTGCGTCGCACGAGACCAGTCAGAACACGCCCGGGACCCACCTCCATAAAATGCATATCCTCCGGCATATTCTGAAGTGACTGAAACCACCTTACCGGACTGGTAAGCTGCTCAAGCATACGAGCCCGGATATGTTCCGGGTCACGGGCAGGCTGCGCCGTCACATTAAGATATATCGGACACACCGGAGGCTTGAGAGTCACACTGGCCAACTCCTGGGCCAGCGCCTCCCGTGCTGCCGAAACCAATGGGGAATGAAATGCCCCGCTCACTGGCAATTGTATCAGGCTCCGCGCCCCTGCACTCTTCAATGCGCGCTCTGCCAGCTGCAATGCTTCCCTATCGCCGGAAATAACCACCTGTTCCGGTGCGTTGTAATTCGCACATACCACGATACTTCCGCGGATGCTGACCTCTTCACATATAGACTCCACCGCATCGGCTGACAGACCAATTACTGCGGTCATACCCGCGGCACGACCCTGACCTGCCATAGCCATAAGCTCGCCCCTGCGACGCACCAGACGCAGACCATCTTCAAATGAAAGTGCCCCGCATGCGTGCAATGCACTGTACTCTCCCACGCTGTGACCAGCCACGAGATCCGGTGACAGCTTCAAGGTCGCCAGGATCGCGATGGAGTGCGTGTAGAGCGCCGGCTGACAGATGGCTGTGTGTGTCAATTTCTTGTGCGCCCGCGCTTCATCATATTCACCGTTCCCAAAACAGTAGTCCGTGAGCGAAAATCCCAGCACTTCGTTCGCAGTCTCAAAAACGATCCTGGATTCAGGGATTGTTTCAAACAGGTCCAAACCCATACCAACGACCTGCGATCCCTGTCCGGGAAACAGTGTAGCGATTTTTTGCTCAGACATCAAGCTCCGCTGTTTCCGAGTTTTCTACACCATTAGTTGGGACAGGAGCTGCATTGTAAGCCCAGCGCAGATAGGTTGCGCCCCAGGTAAAGCCACCACCGAAAGCAGCAATCACGATCCGGTCTCCTTTTCTGAGCTCGTGCTCCCATTCATGAAGGCACAAGGGGATGGTTGCTGCTGTTGTGTTGCCGTACTTTGAGATATTAAGCATCACGCGGTCAAGCCCAAGACCCATGCGACGGGCTACGGCACCAATGATGCGCTGATTTGCCTGATGGGGGACCAAATACCGAACATCGTCCCCCGTGAGGTTGTTGCGCTTCATAATTTCTACAGCTACGTCCGCCATGCCCTTGACCGCGACCTTAAAGACGACTTGTCCATCCTGATGGAGGTAGTGCATCTTCCGGTCCACCGTGTCGTGGGTAGTCGGATTAAGGCTGCCGCCCCCCAACATACATAGCGTCTCCCAGCCTCTACCATCTACATTCAATTCGGAATCTATAAGACCATACCCTTCACTGTCCGCTTCCAGTAGCACACCCGCCGCACCATCACCAAAGAGCACACATGTCTTTCGATCCGTGTAGTCCGTGATGCTGCTCATCTTGTCCGAACCTATCACCAATACCTTTGCTGCCCGACCACTCTCAATCAGTCCGGCTCCCGTATTAAGTGCAAAAAGAAATCCGCTGCATGCAGCTGACAAATCAAACCCCCAGGCTCCTTTGGCGCCAAGTTCAGCCTGAACCAGGCAGGCTGTCGCCGGAAACGACATGTCAGGTGTCACTGTAGCAACAATTATTGCATCAAGCTCTTCGGGGGCTATGCCCCGTTTCAGCAAAACCTCTCGTCCAGCACGGGCTGCCATGTAGGAGGTTCCTTTACCCTTACCCGTGAGTATGCGACGCTCCTCGATACCTGTCCTTGACCTGATCCATACGTCATTGGTATCGACCATTTGACTCAGATCTTGGTTGGTCAGCCGGGTCTCTGGCACATAGTGACCAACAGCCGTGATTGATGCACGTGTTATATGGCTCATGATCGGAGGAGCTTGTTCAGGGGATCAGGGCTTTCCGGACCGCATAGTTCAGATTGACTCTCGCGGCCTGCGCAGCCTTCAGCACACACTGCTCAACTGCGCCAGCGGTCGTGTCTCCATGCAGTATAAACACTTCGCCCTCCACTCCCAACAATGGGCTCCCACCTCCATAATGCTCAGGATCAAAGCGACGCTTGAGTCCGGAAAAAACCTTTTTTAGCATGTCGACGACTCCTGGATCCGGGTCTAGCCGTTGCAGGTCTTGCCATATCATTTCTGGAACTGCCGTTTTGATGCTCTCACTCAATTTGAGGACGATATTGCCGACAAATCCATCGCATACAATGACATCTGCTTTCTGGTGCAGAATATCCCGCCCCTCTATGTTACCGATAAAATTCAGATCTAAGGTATTAACCAATAGTTCATGGGTCGTTCTCACCAACTCATTGCCTTTGGCGGGCTCTTCGCCCACACTCAATAGACCTATTCGCGGCCGGGCAATATCCATCATAGCCCCGGCATAAGCCGATCCCATTTTGGCAAACTGCAGCAGATGTTGCGGTCGACTGTCCATATTCGACCCCACGTCCAGAATGGTGCAAACGCCACTGGTAGTTGGGTAGAGCGTAGGAATGGACGGCCGAAACACACCTGGCAGACGTCCCAGCACAAAAAGGGACGCAGCTCCAATGGCCCCGGTATTGCCTGCACTCAGGAACGCATCAGAACGACTCTCCTTGTGGCTCATGAGCCCCAAGTGAATGGAGGAGCGTGTCTTCGTACGAACGGCTGAAACTGGGGAATCACCCATTCCGATGACCTCGGGAGCATGAACAATACTGACTTCGGGTGGGGCTCCCCAGAGGTCAAGGACCGGCCCAATCACATCTTCCGGGCCATAGAGCTGCACCTGCAACTTACCCTCTGAGGCTGCAACGGCCCGCGTAACCCCCTCAACAATCACCGCGGGGGCGCGATCCCCGCCCATTGCGTCGACTGCTACACGAATGGCCATGTATCTTCAACCCAGTGTCGTGGACTGGCTCGTATCCGTCTATACGTCTTCTGCCGGTTCTATGATCTGGCGTCCGCGATAGACTCCGCAAGAACAAATACGGTGTCTCAGCTTTACTGTCCTGCCGCACTCGCACTCCACCATAGTGGGTTTATCAATACTCCCGTAGTATACCGCCCTGCGCTTGCGCTTGCGCGCTTTTGAGTTTTTTCTTCTGGGATTGGCCATGGTCTAAATTTTGTTAGCTTGCTCCTCTCGCATCGCAAGTAAAGCTGACCAACGATGATCAGACTCCTCTGCGGGAGCACCAAAAACTGTTTGTATTTGCAATTCCTCCGCCTCAGGTGCCACCTTCCTGACGGGGATGGCCAGTATTAACGCATCTCGGGCTATACTGGTCACATCCAACACCCGCTGCCGGGGCTCCAGCTCAATTTGCTCCATCGCAACATCGGCGTCCGGTTCCTGACCATTCCTCAGGAGAAGCAACTCATGCGAATTACGGATGGGCTTTACGAACTCCTTCAGCGTGCGATCACATTCCAGAAGAGCATCCGACTGAACCCCAATGGTCACACTTACGGTGTCGTCCGACTGCTTAACTTCCAGGTTCACCTGAATGTTGGAAAACATCTCTGGATCCAGATCCAGATCTGAAGCAACAAGTTCAAACTGTCCCCCTTGAGGTTCAGTTAAATCAATCTTCAACATGGTCTCGTAAAAAGACAGCAAATGTAAACCTGATAATAGGCCTACAGGTTTCCTCATGTCTGTACTTCGTGGTACAACCGACCTTGTTACGGGTGATTCTTGGGGATTATAAGCCAAGCTGCGATAAACACAAGAGATGAGTGGCGTGCCCCGTCTGGGGCTCCAAGATGGCCAGGAAGATCTGACGAACGCCTTTTTGATTCGCATGGAATCACTATTCTTGAGGACCTTAAAGCCAATAGGAGTACAAAAGAGGCTAGCCCGGTAAAAAACGTGAAATAGAAAGCAGGGGTGAATCGCTACCTTACAGTACGTCTCTGACCTCTGCGCAGATTGCGCGGAGGCGTACGATCCTGGAAATGCGTGATCAAGAAGCCGCATTCACCCTCCCCTTCGCTCCGCCCCGACCATATTGCTACATCATACTGGTTAACGTAGTCGGGATATAGATCCCGTGCTCAAAAGAAATAGATGTAGAGTGCATTGGATCCTTGGAGTATTCTGGTGTTTATGGTTTCTGACCAATTGTTTACGTTGTGCGCGAACTAATTACACCTTGCTACGAGAGCAACGAAGAACATCTTGTCAATTATGTGCCTATTGGCACTGTTAACTTCTTTTGCCGTATTGGAGTGGACCACGTCTACCGCGCAAGTCACGCTACAGAAGCCAGGGATTGTACGATATGCATAGATTGTGACGAAGACGAATGCAGCGTTCCAATGGCTTGTTGCATGGGATTAGAGACCAGTGGGGCGAAGGGTAGCGGGGTGTACAATTGTGACGGGGATTTTTAAACTGCGGTGGTTATAGGGGTTCTCGATAGTACGTATACGGGGACCGCAACGGGTAATATCTCTTTCTTGACTTAACAATGCTTTCCACTTAAACCACGTTAGGTGCCAAACGTCTTCTTGCTTTTTTGTGCATTGTTGCTTTTGCCGTCGCGTGCCTAAACCTAATCCAACCTAATGATCATGTTCATGCCAAGGAAGAGACAGCGTGCTTGGTTTCAGTCCGTTGTAGTGCCTGTCCAAGTGAGGGTGAGGTGGAGTACTCAGGTGAGATTTGTGCGCCGCACATGGCTCTCGGGGGCGTTGTATGTGATGGCGAGTATACGTTCTGTCCTATTTACTGTTAGTAAAACCATGGTTTACGATTGCATGCGAGTGCATGTGTTCGTGATACTGGCGTGTTTATCGGCCAGTGTGCTAGGTTTGATAGGATGCTCTACGGAGGATGGGAGGTCACAGGAAAATTCTCTTGTCGCAACCAGCTTCGTCGAAGCCGTAGAGGGAGATCGGTTTATGGAGCATGTTTGGGCCATGCATAAATCTGGGGATGTGCTGTATCTAAGTGGACAGGGTTATGGTCATATTCTTGCCTTGGATGATGATTTAGGAGTCATCCGGACATTTGGCCGCAGTGGTGAGGGACCAGGAGAATTTTCTGGAGCACCGCGAAATTTGTATGCTGAAGGTAATAGGGTTTTCGGTTTGCAAGCCGCATCCAATGACATTCACGCATTTTCGCTCGAGGGGGATTATCTGAGATCTTTTTCAGTTGATCCGGAAGCGGTTATCTGGTCCCAGGGGATATCGGCAAATAATCAGGGTGATGTATATGTTGCCAACTCATTTCCGGTGGTTCCATATTCAATAACAAAATTTGACTCTTCGGGCACGGTCATCAAGACTTTTGGGGAGTTACTTACGACGTCGTACTCCGAGACGTTGAATCGTAGACTGAGCGGGCGGCTCATCACCTTGATCAACAATAAATATTTACTGGCAGTAGGCTTATCTATACCAGTTATTGAAAAATATTCGCTTGACGGTGAGTTAATCCAATCTTCGGATTTATCTGACACGCCCTATTTTCGGGAACGGTTTGACTATGCAGAGGATTCTTACTCACAAGCAGACGGTGGGCGGGGAGGCATCGTGTCTGTTATTAGTCACATGGCCACACTCAACTCCAGGCTTTATCTAATACCAATTGAAGGCCATGCTGAAGTTGGATTGCGTGTGAATAGACTTTTGGAGATAGACGTGGAATCGCTGAATCTCTTGAACGCGTACACTTTGCTGGATCATCAGGAGGAGCCGCTGAGGTGGGTGGAGGCATTTGAATTTGTTTCGGAGGATGAATTGTTAGTTTTTCATTACACTGACGGCATGTTTTATCGATACGAAGACATAGATCTGATTCAGTAGTGATTATGAGCAGGGCACGAGATAAGCTACACATCCTGTTGTTATCAATATTCTTGTGTGTCTGCATTTTATTTATTGTTTTGGGTTGATTGGTGAGAGAAATATTGAGGCGGGGCAAGACAAAATGAGTGAAGTAGGGGTTAGACGAATGAATCTGATTGTGGAGTCGTTAGTGGGCAGGTCGGTTTACGCGGAGTTTTCTGTCGAGCCCAATTTTGCCTGGGGTAGCAATGGAGCTTTATTGTCATATACGCCGATCAGGATTGTGGCGCATGTAATTATGAGATGGCTGAGTTTACCGAGCAGATCTCCATAGACCATGAACTACCTACTTTTGCTGCAAATCGGATAGGTACAGGTTTGTTAAGAACTCGGTGCTATTTCAGGAGAGCTGAGAGACCGTCAAGATTTTCGCGCAGGGTAATTCATAGAAACGCAGTAAGTGCGAATTATTTCGAGTAAGAACAATGCACGCAATATTCAAGTGTGTGGCCTTAACAGTGACGTAAACACAGCATTAACGTCTCGGCCTCAAGACAGGATACGACAAAGGCATTAGCTGGGCAGAGTGTATGTGGAGCCGATGTAAGACCAATGACGGTGAAGTGTAAGCCCGGAAATCACTTGCTGAGACGTCAAAAGAGAATCAACCGGAATGCACTTTGCCTAATTCCAGCTCTCCAATTTTGGTTCTCCTTATTTCGCAGTTGACTGGTCATCGCCAGCAATCTGATTGCGACAAATTTTTGTGGATAACATGCAACCTTTCCCGGGCAATAGTCCTCAAAATTCAATCTGAAGCGATATTTTTTTAATCTTTGACCCAAAATGCGCGTTTTGGTTTAGGTTTAACGTGTGTTAAGGCCATTTCCGAAAATCTGCGGTAATACAGGGGCTGGTGCTATTCGGGTGCATATTCCGACCAAGTGGGCCACCAATTCCGGGCGAAGTGAGCCACTAATAC
>JAPPGC010000003.1 GCA_028875125.1 Bacteroidota bacterium
GATTACCCTGGCAACATCGATCTGATTACCCTGGTAACATCAATCTGAATATACAGAGGCAGAGGAGCATCAATGGAAACCTCCCAGGCATGCATGCAAATGCGAGACGGTTTGCCCAGAATATCAATGGATGCACTTCCTGTGCGTTGTGTGCACCGTGATCAATTTAGTGTGGAAAAATCACAACAGCCGAAAAATGGAACGAAAGCCAACGTATAAGGGTTGCCTTAGCCGGAAAAACAATACGACAATGAGAAGAATCACGTGTTTACTCACTTTAGGTTTGATGCTGTTAGCCTGTATCCATTCTCCAGCAACGCAGGCGCAATCGGAGGAGGTTGATGAAGTTAGGGCGGTAATCGACCGTCTGTTTGACGGCATGCGCGCGGGAGACAGTACGATGGTGCGGAGCGTGCTGCACGAATCCGCTCTGATGGGGCGTGCAACCGACCAGGGCTTCAGGGTTGGTCCACCCGATCAATTTGTACGTGCGGTCGGTACACCGCATGATCAGGTTTGGGATGAGCGGATATGGGATGTCCGTATCTCGATTGATGGCCGACTGGCTTCCGCCTGGATGGAATTCGCGTTCTTTCTTGGCGAAAACCTGAGTCACTGCGGTGTAAACTCGATGCAGCTCTATCAGACTGATGAGGGGTGGAAAATCGTTTACCTGGCAGATACTAGCCGTCCGCCCACGTGTGAGCCGCCAACAGACGAATCATAACATTCAGTCGTAGGCTTCCTTGCTTGCACACATATCCACAGGTACAGGGTAGACGCCTGTAAAGCATGCGTCACAGTAGCCGTGTGGGCTATCGTGGGCCGCGCGCACTGCTTTTTTCAGGCCTGCCACTGTTAGGTAGGCAAGGGAGTCAACGCCGAGCCATTCTCCGATAGCCGTCACGTTGTCGAACTTACTTGAAAGCAACTCTTGCTTACTAGGGAAATCCATCCCATAGAAGCAGGGGTTCATGACCGTCGGTGAGGCCACGCGGAAATGAACCTCTTTGGCACCGGCTTCCTTGATCATCTTCACAAGGAGTCTGGCCGTTGTGCCGCGCACGATTGAGTCGTCAACCACCACAACAATACGGTCTTTCAGCAGGCCGTCAACCGTATTGAACTTGCATCGGACACGCATTTCGCGACTATCCTGTCCCGGTGCAATGAACGTTCGGCCTACGTAGTGATTACGGATCAGCCCGATGTCATATTTACAGCGATATCCGAGTTTCTGGCATTCGCTTACGTAGCCAAGCGTGGCAGTGTTGGAAGAGTCAGGAACCGATATCACCAGAGGGGATTTCTCTTCTGCTTGAACGCGCGGCACTGGAGCATCGTGCGCCAGCTGTTTGCCAAACTTGCGACGCACCTTATCCACCATCTCCCCGTAGATACGTGAGTCCGGTCGGGAGAAGTAGATGTACTCGAAAATGCATTGACTTACACCGTGACGGCTATTCAGGCGCTCACTATGGAAGCGCCCAGTCTTGCAGGCTTCCCTGTCAATGGTGATAACTTCTCCTGGATCAATATCGCGTATATACTCGGCGCCGATCATATCGAAGGCACAGGTTTCGCTGGCGACGCAATAGGTCATCGTGCCGTCTTCGCTTGAGTTAAGAAGCCGGCCCAGTGCAAGGGGGCGAAATCCATTCGGATCTCGAACGGCAATCAGGCTGTCGTCCGTGAGCAGGGCCAGTGCGTATCCACCTTCCACTTGTGTGAGGGCGTCCAGAATTTGATCAATTTGTCTGGTGCGGCGGCTTTGTGCAATCAGGTGCAGGATGAGTTCCGTATCAGAGGTTGATTGAAACAGTGTGCCTCGCTCGCTGAAGGAAGCCCTAAGCTCGGTAACATTGGAAAGATTTCCGTTGTGAGCTATCGCAAGATTGCCTCCACGGTACTGAACATGCAGAGGCTGGATATTGGCCCGTTTGACAGCGGACCCGCTGGTAGAATACCGTGTATGGCCAATGGCCGATGAGCCGCTCAGCGGGTCTTTGAATAGCGCAGGATTGTCAAAGACATCTAGGACGAGCCCAAAATCTCGCACAGCAGACATGATACGACGCTGTCGGCTGTGGTCGAAGGAAGAAGTGACGATTCCACAAGACTCCTGTCCCCTATGCTGGAGGGCATGCAGACCGAAGTAGGTAAGTCGAGCAGCTTCCGGGGAATTATAAATTCCAAAGACGCCGCAATGGTCACGTATACTGTCCATGCGAGCTCAGGCTGCACGGGATGGTCAATGGGTTGTTAAATTCAGTGACTGTGCCGTGGTTTCAGATATTACCGAATTATCCGTTTGACTCTTTGGGCGCAGCACGAATCCGAATGTGAACCATGCGAATCCGGTTGTTTTCCACTTCATCTACAGAGATTTCCATGCGATCGTGCACGGTGGTATAACCCGGCTCGGGAATATCTCCGGCCAAGTGAAATATAAGGCCGCCCAACGTTTCAAATTCATAGGTATCGGTTGGCAGCGAGATGTTGGCCGCATCATTAAGGTCATCCAGGTTTATTCGGGCATCAACCTTGTATTCGCGATTACCCAGGGGAATGATGAGTGTGTCTCTAACCTCGTCATGCTCATCCTCCATTTCCCCAACAACTTCCTCCAGGACATCATCTAGGGTTACGAGTCCTGCGGTGCCGCCATATTCGTCTACTACGATGGCCAAGTGAGTTTTACGGTGTTGAAAATCTTGGAGAAGGTCATCCAGTTTCCGGCCGAGCGGCACAAAAATAGGTAGTCTCATAAGATGTGTCCAATCAATCGGAGCATCAGGCTGATTCACGTAGGGTAGCAGGTCCTTAGCATAGACAACACCCTGAATATTGTCTAGGTGGTCCTTGTAGAGTGGCAGTCGTGAATGTCCACAGATACGAATTAATTCCAGGGCGTCTTTCAGGGACGCGGTAATAGGGAGCGCCGAGATATCTAGGCGATTCACCATAATGGCACGAACCGTGGTATCACCGAAGTCAAGCAGTGACTGGATCCAGCCATGTTCATCTTCCTCCAAAGATCCATGGTCCTTGCCGATCTCAGCCATGACTCGCAGATCTTCAGAGGAAAGTAAATCTGATTTCTCATCCCCATTCCAGTTGTGGTAAATACCATGTATGCGAGTGGTCATGCGTGCAAGGAGTGTCGTGACCGGATACAGGGGCCATGAGACTATTTTAAGGATCCCTGCTACACGACGGCTGTAAGTGAGAGCATGCCTGGAGGCAATCAGCTTAGGGGTAATTTCCGAGACAATCAGTAATGTGAAGGTCAGTGCGACGACCTCCAGTGCAAAAACAATTTCAGGTCTTAGTCCCATACTTTCTGCTACGCGTTCGGTCACTAACGCTGCGAGGATTGCAGCCGAGACATTGATGAGCGTATTGAGCAGCAGGATTGTGACCAGGAGTCGGCGCGGATTTTCGAGAAGGGAGAGTACGCGTCGACTCCGGTTGTCTCCACGAGCGACGAGTGTCTCACGATCGGTTGCGCGGAGTGAGAACAGTGCAACCTCAGCACCTGATACAACTGCGCTGGCCGACAGCAGCAGCAGAAAGACAACAATCTCGGCTGGTGATACCGATGCACTATGAGACTGTACCAACAGCCCCAGTGCAGCTATAGGAGAACCTTCAGGGGGTGCCAAACTGTGGAACGTTCTGGTGCATATGTATCAGTTTTGGCCATGCCATGGTCTGGTATGGCTTAGAAATATTGTCCGGTTACTATTATGAAAATGAGGACAGTGAGTACAGCCAAAGGGCAAATAACTTTGATCAGGAATCCTACCACCGTGCCTCCTGGCATTGGGAATTTACGGTCACCGCCCTCCTCGAGGGCCGCCAGCAGTTTAGGTACACCCCATACCCATCCAACCGCGACACAAATCAGGAATGCCCCTAAGCTCAGGGAGTAATTTCCCCAGATGTTATTGTTCAGGGTTAGGAAGTCAAGTCCAAATGGAAGAATCCCGTCCTCTCCGCCTGAAAGCGCCGATACTGCGCCGAATGCGAGGGCTGACGGTACTGCCAGAGCAAAGCAGATACCACAGACAAAGGCGGCGGCCCGGTTACGGGTCCATCCTTTTTCATCCACGAAGTACGCAACAACCACTTCTAACAGGCTGACAGTGGAGGTGAGTGCGGCGATAGCCAGCAATGAGAAAAATAGTGTGGCAAACAAAGTCCCCAAGGGCATCTGATTGAAGATGGTAGGTAGTATTACGAACACGAGGCCAGGTCCAGCACTGGGATCAGCATTCGCGAAGAAAAGAGCGGGAAAAATGATAAGACCTGCCAGTATGGCTATCCCAGTATCCGCAATTGCAACATAAATACCTGATTGCCAGAGGTTTTCACGTTTAGACATATAGGATCCGAAAGTGATCATAGCTCCCATGCCCAAACTTAGACTAAACAATGCCTGTCCGAGTGCTCCCATAACAACATTCAAGCTAAGTTTAGACCAGTCCGGTGTAAAGAGATAGGCGAGCCCATCAATACCCCCGGGCAGGGTAACCGCCCGGATGGCCAATAAGATCAATAGAACAAAGAGTGCGGGCATTAAAAGCGTGGCCGCACGTTCTATGCCCTTGGATACGCCTCTTCGTACGACAATCAGCGTAAGCAGGAGAAACAAGCCACAGAGCAGAATGGGCCAGAAAGGATCTGCTACAAATTCCGTGAAGATGGCACCACTCGTGTCGCCATCCTGTGCCTGCGATAATTCTCCAGACACAGCTTTACCGAGATACCCCACGGTCCATCCGGCAATAACCGAATAAAATGCAAGGATTCCCGCACCGGTTACGACACCAAGTCCACCCACGTACGGCCAGAATTTACCAGGGAGCAGTGCCTTAAATGCGCCCACCGGGTTACGTTGAGCAGCGCGTCCCAAAGAGAGTTCAGCTAATAGCACTGGTAGTCCGATTGCCAAAACGAAAATCAGATACATAAGGACGAAAAGCCCTCCACCGCCTTCGGCCACGGAGTACGGAAAACGCCAGATATTTCCGAGTCCAATAGCACTTCCTGCAGCAGCCAGAATAAAGCCAAGCCGGCCACTCCACTGTCCGCGACCATTAACTGATCCCATAGGTCCAAAGTTTAGTTGATTAATTGTGACAGATCACCTCAATGTACGTGCGAGAGGATAGGGGAATTTAGTGCAAAGGGACAATATTGTTATATCACTTAATTGATGCGAGCGTCCTGCAACACGGTCCGACATCGAGAGTTGCGGGATTCATCTATGGAGAGATCCAGAGACACGCTGACACAGACAATGGATTTCGGGAGCACAGGGTAGGTCAAGTAGTCGCAGATTTTCGACCTAGAAAGGCAGATCGTCCTCTGGGACAATGGTCGTTGAAGGCGTCCCACCGGTTGATGTGGGGGATCCACTTGGTGGCTGTGCGGGAGGAGGTTGTTGTACGGGAGCAGGGGGTGGCGGTGGAGTTCCACCCGCTGGGGGTTGCGTATACCCACCTTGCTGCTGGCCGTATCCCCCACCTTGTTGCTGACCGTATCCACCGCCCTGTTGCTGACGATACGCACCCGATGGTGCTGGTTGTCCATAATTTCCCTCCTCCTCCAAAGGAAAAACAGTCCTGGCGTTTATTTCGGTCACCCACCTCGTTTCGCCCTGTTGATTCTCGTATGAGCGATTTTGAATTCTTCCCTCCACAAATACACGCGTGTTGGTACGCGCTCGATTAGCCATGTCTTCACCCCTCTTCCCCCATACCACTACTGTATGTGATGCTCTACTTTCTCCGGGATCGCCTTCCCGATTTACATAGCTTTCCGTAGTTACTACACGTAATTGACAAATTGCTGTACCACTGTTTGTATGGCGAAGCTCGGGATCCCGACTCAGTCGCCCGATCAGAACTACCTTGTTAATGCTTATATCCTGCAGGTTCATGGACAATTGTGTTTTGGTTTTAGATTGTAACTTCTACGCGTTAACGGCAGAAACGTCTCACGGCAAGGTAGGGTGCAGCGCTTTCTAGATACGTTCTAATCATCATCATTTCGAATGCAATCAGACATATTTGACGAAGAGTACACAGAAGCCAATGATTCCGCACCGCATTGGACAGTTTTTGTGAATATTGTCCGCCAGCTCAGGACGCAGTGCCCTTGGGACCGTAAGCAGACCCATGCCTCCTTGCGCCATTTGCTGATTGAAGAGGCGTACGAAGCCATTGAGGCGCTTGATGCGGGGGATATGCAGGAGTTGCGTACGGAGTTAGGAGATTTGCTGTTGCAGATTGTCTTGCACAGCGTGATTGCAGAAGAGACTCAGCAGTTTGACCTTGCTGGTGTAGTGTCTGCGGTTGCTGACAAGATGGTTCGACGCCACCCACATGTTTTCGGGGACCGCGTCGTGTCCGGAGTTGAGGAAGTACTCCAGAATTGGGAATCACTCAAAGCAAATGAACGGCAGGGTGCATCTGTGCTAAGCGGTGTACCTGCTAGTTTGCCAGCACTCCTATGCGCCTATCGAATGCAGGAAAAAGCTGCCAGCGTCGGGTTTGACTTCCCAGACCAGGAAAGTACCTGGGCTAAGGTTGAGGAAGAAATTAAGGAGTTCAGGGCGGCAACGTCGGATACTGAGCGCGAAAATGAGTTTGGCGATCTGCTTTTTGCGCTTGTCAACTATGCGAGAAAGAACCGCATCAATCCAGAGGATGCACTTCGCAGTACAAATCGTCGGTTCCGGGAACGCCTGGGATACGTAGAAACACACGTTCCCGACATGAAATCTGCCGACCTGGAAGAACTGGACCTTCACTGGGAAAAATCAAAAGACGCACACAAAGACTAGGAAAACAGTCTGAGGTATGCTCTAGTCGCACGCAAATCCAAGCCCCTAATTTGACCTCCCGGGTGCTCCCTTGGATGTTTTCAACAGCTTGGACCTGGGGATCCTAGCGTGAGTTGTTATTGGCCGTTATGCTTGTCCAGGCCGGGGTTACGGTTTAGAAACTCTTCGTAAAGTAGGGTATGCCGACTTTCCATGGGTACTTGGAATCCCGCAATAAACACATGGCGAATCGTTGTGGAGGTTTCGAATGGATCCCCATCGGCCACGAAGAAAGTAGCTTCTTTGCCTACTTCAAGCGAGCCCAATCTGTCATTGACCCCAAAAATTTCAGCTGGATTGATCGTCACTGCACGGAGTGCTGCTTCCACAGGCAGGCCGTACGCAGCAGCAAAGCCAGCATGATAGGGTAGGTTACGTGCGTTCGCGGTATCGTTCGAGCGGATGGCAATCTTGACCCCTGCTTCATGCATAAGGGCAGCATTTTTATAGGCCTTGTCAAAGCGATCACTTGCCCGAGTCGGAATACTGAGGACTGGTCCAACTAGGCACGGGACCCCAGCCTCGGCGATCATATCTGCGACCCGCCAGCCTTCGGCAAGTCCGCTGAAGATCACATTCTTCATATTCCGGGCCTTGATCCAGTCAAGAGCAGCGAGAATATCCTTTGCAGTATTCACCTGGATAATAAGGGACTGTTCTCCACGGACAACACCCTTTAGAGCTTCCATAGACGGAACGTATTCGGGTCTGCGTCCATCCTCTGGATGTGCCTGATAAGTAGAATCAATCCGGTGATGTAACTCAGCGCTATCCCAAGTGTCATTGAGCTTCTTTATGGCTTCGGTAGCCGCTTTTTCGACATCCTCTTCCGAACGAGAATCAAACTGCCCTCTACGCCCGGTGGAGGGAAATTGTAAAACTACTCCCTCAAACCCGGCATACATTTGCTGAGGGGTGTACCCATGAAGGTTAATCAGGGCAGCCTGTCCAGGCAGCATGCCGCCGGAAGGTACGGTAAGCACCGTTGTGACCCCATTGACCCGCGTAACCGGAATGGCTACGCCATTTGGGTTCACGGCAGTGAGGGCTTTCATCTGGGGAGACAGGTCTCCAAGCTCTGAGGCGTCGCGGGTTTCCGATAAGGATCCCACTTCCACAAGTCCCATTTGTGTACCTGAGTCAATCATACCGGGGTAGACTGTCAAGCCTGCCAGATCAATAACCTGTGCATCGTCCGGTACATCAACGTCCGTGCCAAGCTGCACAATGATTCCATTCTCAATGACAATCGTGCCATTTTCAATAGTGCTCTGGGTAATTGTTACGATACGTGCGTTGGTCAACGCTGTGATCGTATCAACAGCTTCGTTTGTGGGCGGTGTGATCAATAAAACTGTGCTGATTAGCAGTGAATACAAGTAGTTCATCATTGATTGCTCTCCAGGAAGTCGTAAAGATCCAGTGACCCCTCGTGCAGACACCGATGATCATCGTCATGCGAGTGCAGCACTGCTGTCTCAATCGGGCTCTCCGGGTCTACGCTCAATCGCATATCATCGGCATCGCTTTCGATGTCAAAGTAGACAATTCCGTCTACGATCGTTTTTTGGTTGACCGCATAAACTGAAAGCGGGTGACGGTCAAAGATTGCGAGATCCCCGTCTTTACCTACTTCGATAGATCCGATTCGGTCAGCAATACCGAGTTGTTTCGCTGGATTAATAGTGATAAGAGACAGGGCTTCGGTATCAGAGAGTCCACCGTATTTCTGTGATTTTGCCGCTTCATGATACAGGTGTCGGTTGAGTTCACCTGAGTCTGAGTTGATGGACGTAAGAACACCATTACGGGTCAGAATAGCAGCGTTGTAGGCGGTCGAGTAGTAGACCTCGAATTTGTAGGCCCACCAGTCGGCAAAGATAGATGCGCTGGCCCCGAACTCTGCAAGTTCCGGCGCGATCTTGAAACCCTCATTCACATGCTGAAGCGTGATATGTTCTACCCCGAAGTCCTCCAGAACATCAAGCAACATGAGGATCTCGTCTGCGCGATAGGAGTGGCAGTGAATAAGGATATCGCCAGTTAGAATATCACTCATCACTTCCAGCTGACTGTTGTATTCGGGCGAGACCGCACGCGGATTCGATTTTGCTTCTTCTTCGTATTGTGCCCAGGCTTCCTGGTAGCGCTCCGCTTTTGCAAAGGTCTCACGCAGTACATATTCGACTCCCATACGTGATGCGGGGCGTTTATTACTGCCTCGTCCATGAACACGCGTGGGATTTTCGCCAAGTGCAAACTTGATCGTGCGTGGGGCACCCTCCATTCGTAGTTCATCAGGGTCTATGAGTCCCCATCGGTGTTTGATGGTCTCATTCTGTCCACCAATCACATTGGCGGATCCATGCATCAGATGGGAGGAGGTTACTCCTCCCGCCAGAGCACGGTAAATGGAAATGCTGTAGGGATTGAGCACATCACCAACCGATACCTGGGCGGTGACCGGTGCCGAAGATTCATTTACATTGCTAATGCCGATATGCGAGTGTGCGTCAATGATTCCCGGCATTACGTACATGCCTGTTGCATCAATCACAGAGACACCCTCTGGTGTGCCCAGGTTTTCGCCCACCTCTGCGATGATGCCATTCTGGATAAGCACATCGGTGTTTTCCAGCGTCCCATTGGTTACCGTGATTACTGTACCGCCGCGAACAAGTACATCTCCGGTTGGCACCTGCGCCAGACAATTGCCACCAAAGACAAATACTGCACTCAGAAAAAGAGTTTTGAACCTCATCGTACTATTAATTGTGATGTTGATTAGACATTTCCGGATCAGATGTTCGCATACCGGATACAGTAGCGACCCCAAGCCCTGGTACATCAAAGGACCCACTCAAGGTTTCGCTATCCAGGATCAGTGAAGATTCAACAGTACCTACACCGGGTGCATCAAATGAGAAGGTCAGTTCGTTGCCACTCAGAACAATGTATTCAACCGGAACCGCTCCTGGTTGAATCTCAACGGTTAGGCTACCGGACCAGTTATCTGCAGATCCCTCAATCGTGAGTGTTCCACCTATATCGCCATCCGGTGTAGAGATAGTGAGGCTCCATGTTCCTGCGGGGTTCACATCAGCATCGGGATCTCCGCCGGAGCTTTTCCTTGGTGGTTCGATCTCATACTTTCGGCCATCCACAAAGACGTATCGAATTTCTCCCTTTTCATCGAAGATTGAGCCCTTTGTTACCACGAGGTTTCCAAGTTTCCCTTCTTCAACGGTTCCCATACTTGAGGTAAGCCCGAGTATTTGAGCGGGCGTTGTGGTGAGGGCTGCAAGGGCAGCATCTTCGGACAGACCTTCCTTGATCATTTTTCGCACATTTCCCAACAGCTCTCCCGGCTTGACGCTTCCGCTTGAAAAACCAAAGGTCAGTCCTTCTGATTCAAGCAAACGGGCATTGCCGACATGTGCTTTATAGGCAATTTCTCGTCGGGCTTCCAGATTTTCCTTTTCTGCAACAACATCACCCAAAGAGCTTACGCGAAAGTCAGCATAGTAATCTGGCGCTTCAATCTGGGGCAATTCCACAGCAGCGTCAGTGAGAGCAACTTCTGTAGAATCCGGTGACTGTTCCTCCTTACTGTCCTCGGGCTCTTTTGGCAGCTCCAGTGTCAGAAGGAGAGGCAGGTTTGCTGATTTCAGTCTATCAATCGCATCAAAGCTTTGCGTTAATCCGGTGAGCACCATTGGAAAGCCCAATTCCTGCTGGACGGTCAGTACGCGGTGCAAATCCAATACACTCTCAGTATTAAAGAATACGGGTCTATCACCATCCAGTACCGGAAACAGTGCGTAGAGGACCGGATCGTACTGTGGTCGTTCTAGGCCGGCCGGGTTGTCGGCATACAGCTGTTCGACCTTTTGGCGTCGTGCTGCCTCCCGGTATAACTGGCGTAGTTTGGCTAGGACTGCCATGTCTGTGCCGGGGTACATTCTGCGTGCCCCGGCTAGCTGTGCGTACAGGGCAGTTTCTCCCCGATAGACCATTTCATTGGCATCGTCACCTGCCAGCAGAATGATTGCCCCAACTCCGGGCAGCATACGTCCTCTCGGGACGACATGCGCAGCCGTGAAGCCAGCTTCCCGCATGGCCGTGATGCGCTTATCTTCTGGATCAAGCAGATTTCGCACATCCTGCTGTGGTTGAATCCCCGCCTGTTCAGGCGGCGGGAAAGCAGGGTCGTCAGGCCGCTCCCGGTTAGGCTGCTCTTTTGGTTCAGGAATACCAGTGTGAGACAGCCCATCAATAAATCCAGCATAGACCGTAAAGGAGTCAGCGGGTATAATCAGGGCGTCAAAGGGTATAGCTGCATCTGGGGCTATGGTGGTGATCAGGCCATCCCGAATGATCACGTGGGTTCGTTCCTGGATTTGTCCAGGCGCCTGAACTACGCGGGCATTGGTTAGCGCAATCGTGCGGGTTACGTCCGGGATGGACTCCCCGCTGTTTACCTGGGCCCTTACGGATGTACCGAGCAGTATGGTACATGAAAGCACAGCGACTATGACTCGGCGGTGAAAACGCATGATTATTGTACAGACTAGTGTGAAGTCTCCATTATGTACATTTGGGATTTATACATAACGGCACCCACCAAGATACGGAATTTCGTGACGGGATAAGGCTGTAGGTGTACACCGTCCCCGATGCTCTCTACTACCCCCAGATCGGCCCTTTCGGATAGCGCTTTCCGTTCAGTTGCTTCCCAATGAACGTGGACCGCACGAAGTACCGATAGGTCACTACGATCAGGCCGATTGCAACAACTGAGACCAATGCGAGCTTGACAATTCCCGGAAGCGGCACGTTCGTCAGAAGAATGGGCAGCAGCATAACAATCGGCACATGGACGATGTAGATCCAGTACGAGGCGTCTGCCATGTACCGCCAGCGCGGGCTTGGTTTGTCCATGTAGCGCTGGAACAGTCCAATCAGGCTATAGGCCATGAACCACATGGAAAGTGAGAGGAAGGCGACCGTCCCCAGATGGTAGATCTCCGACGTCCCCGTGCAGACCCTGTTGGCACCGGCGTGACAGCCGGCATCAGCGAAGAACCGGTACACGAAGAAGCACGCTATTCCAGAGGCGATAAAGATCCATGCCGGGCGCTTGAAGCGCTTCAAAGTTTCTCGGTGGCAGAACAGCAACCAGCCGAATGCAAAGAACAGCCCCCACAGTGCTAGCAGGCGCAGGGGCGGGAGCAGGTTGCCGGAGTAGTCAATTTCCCACGACCGCATCTGGTACAATATGGCACCCCCTACCACGGCCAACACAACGATACCTCCGCGGTGCACTACGTGTTCAAAGAGTTTAATCGCCCGCGACCGTACACTCTCCGGGATGCGGGCAGCGAGCAACAGCAAGCCGCTCGCGACCACGCAAAGGATCATCAGATGGTAAAGGAACCAGAGGTGCATGAGTATATAACGCGGCGCACGGGCCGATGCCAACTCGGCTACGTTGTGGGTATAATTCAGCGGGATTGGGCTGAATTCGGAGACGAATATCAGGCAGAAGTACATTGTGACCCCCATCACAGGCCAGGCCACTAGCAACGGCGCTCCGATTCGGCTCCATCGATGGCTCAGGAACCCCCGGATGCCGCGCCTTTGGACTAGGTACGCGGCGAAGAACCCCGCGATCGCGAAGAATACCGGCACCTGGAACACCCGGATGAAAACAATCACCCAATGAGCGAGGATGTCTGCATGGACATCCTTGTACGGCCACCACTCGAATACGGTCGGCTCGTAGCTCATCGCAGCGTGCCGCACTACTCCGAGTATCATCATGGATGCACGCAGCCTGTCAAGTGAGTGGTACCTCGGAAGGCTCATCTGAGGCTGGACACTGGTCATGAACCTCTATCCCCCGTCGTCACGACGTCGTGGGTCCGTCGGCGCAGGACGCGGATTTTGAAACGGACTGGCTGCATAGTAGGGATCGACCTCAGGCGGAGAGTATAGTCGGGCGCGAGCGGCTCCAGAACGCACTCCCTCAGTATTGTGGCCATCATTAGGCTGAGTTGGACCGGGACAAGACCACTGCCAAGACACCGGTGACTGCCGGCCCCGAACGAGACGTAGGCGTCGCGCTGCCGGTGTTCACCACGCTCCGGTGTATACCGATCGATGTCAAAGCGCTCCGGGTCGGGAAAATACTCTTCGAGCGTGTGCCCGACCGCCGTACCGATCATGACCTGCGTACCTGCTGGAATCCTGTGACCCGCGAAGGCAAACGAGTTGGCGACTGTCCGCAGCACTGCGGGCGAGACGGGGTGGAGCCGCAGGGTCTCCATCGCGACGCGGCGTGAAACATCGAGCCCCTGCAGACCCTCGGTGCTCACACGACCCTGATCGAACAGAGCGTCCGACTCGGCAGTCATGCGCTGCATTAGCTGAGGCCGCTTAAGCACGTTGTAGATCATGAACGCACATGTGCTTGCCGTGGTGTCAAGTCCGACCATGTAGGGTGCGAGCACCGTCAGAGGCAGGTTAGTCTCGGGCAGAAGCTGGGGATCGACTTCGCGCAGCTCAAGCATCAGGTCGATGAAGTCCGGCGTCATTCCGCGCGGACCCGCTTTGCGCTTGTAGGCGAGGACCTCCTGGGCCAGTTCGCGACCACGTTCCCGGGCACGGCGGAATCGTGAGAGTCTCATGATGTACGGAACCGTCGCGGCGCTAAGGAGCATCCCGCCGAGAAGGGTGGACAGGTCGCGGGTGTAGCCCTGCGGCGAATAGTCCGCCATCATGAGGCCCATCTGCTCTGCAATCACATTCTGAAATTCTGGAAACACCTCAAACGGCTCTCCCACCGGCCACTTGCCGATCTCGTTGCGAGTGATGTCCACGACCTCTTGTGTTTGGTCCTTGATGACCCGGCCGGCGTATCCCCGGGCCTGCGCTTTTCTCGTAGTGACGTGATCAATTCCGTCCATAGTCAGGATCGAACGCGACGCATCCATTGAATTGTGGAAGTTCGCCATGGGCTCGAGCGACCGGAACACGGTTTTTCCGTGCGAGGCCAGGAAATTGACCGCTTCCGGCCCTGCCATGCACACGAACCGGCGTCCAGGAGCGCGTATTTTGAAGACTGGACCCTGTTTGCGATACTGGCGAGCAAGGAAGTTTACCAATCCCTTCCGCATAGCCAGGCCGTTGCCCAGCAGGGGAAGCCCTGGCACCACCGGGATTTCTCTCGGTCGTCGAAGCATTGGCGTCGGTTCATCGGGCACATCCAGCTCCTCAACAGCCACAGTCATCATCCGGCCGATCAGGTCGAGTCTCTTCATCAGATCGATGCGGTCCTGGACCTGTGCCCGCTCCTCCGATGTCATGATAGTGCGGAACACGCCGCAGGCATTCGCGAGCGCAATGATCGCGACATCGCGTGGGTCGGGAAGATCGTCGTTGAACAAGATCCGCATGATCCGCAGCCTAACCTCTTCGACCTGCTGGCCGCCAGAGATGGGGTAGCGCCTGGACCAAGACACCGAGGGAGTCAACGACAGTAGCCCGTGCGCCTCGGATCTGAGGATGCCTCGATTGATCAGGCGTTCCAGTGCTGCCTTGCGGACAAGGTGTGTCCGCCGTGCCGTCCGTTCGAGCCAGTAGCCCGTGTCATACGTTTCGTCGGCGCCGGCGATCTCGGCCAGCGTCGGATCCAAGATGTCGTCGCCGAGGGGAGTTGAGTCTACGACGACTAGCTGCTTGGGATCAGTATCGATACGGTCCTCAAGAGCGAGGTCCATCAGCACCGCTCCGGAGAGCGCCAAGGCCAACGAACGCTCGGGTAGGCCGGGGGCCAGTTCCCCCCGCGATTCGTCCAAAAGGAGAATCAGAACCTCTTCTGCAAATCTCAGCATTACGGTTGGGTAATGTGCCAAAGTTGGCTCATCCTGGACGATCACAACCGGTTTAAGGTGGACGCTATGGAGGTCTTATGACAGCTCCTCACCCGAGTATGGTAGGATGTTCATCATCTTCAGTTACAAGGGCACTAATTGTAGAGCTGCCTGAACATTCCAAAACCTAAAACCGGGGACACCCTACCATTTATGCAGGTAAGAACTAGCATGATTTGAATGTTTCTAATTTGTCTGTAGACCTGCCATGAGCAACGGATTGGCCTGCCAAGAGACCAATTGAAGTGGTTGTTTACACGAGCTTTATGGCCACACTGTGCTCGCCGTGTGAACAGTGTCCATCCAGCAGGTCACTATGGACAGAACTTTCCCTAGTATAGTAACACTTCAAGTATTTTCCCAGTTAATTATGTTCTTTACTTGTTATATAATGGGAAAATCTTGTGAAATTATTACTAATTCATGTGGGGAATGCACATTTGGGCTAGAGCATTGAAAAATCACTACGCTCTATTGGCTGGCGTGAGACCTGGATGCTTCTTTTAAAGCAAACCGAAATGTGGAAGCATCTTTCAAAAATCACCCAATTCGGGGATTTTGAAAGAGGCACTGAAGGGAAGCAATATGATGATGGAAGGGCTTATTCCAATTGCGTTAAACGACCTGCAGTTTCAGTTCGTTTGCACGTCGAACAATTTTTGTGCGGTCCATGGATCTGTACATCTCAGGGAGAGATTTTTTGCTTGTACTTTCCAGAATAGCCACCAGGGTCTGTAATTCCTTCTCTTTGCTGTTTGCGGGCGGCACAAAATCTTCGACAACAGAGGCCATGATTTCTGCGGTAACTGCGCTGGGGTCCCCGCTGGTAGCCGCAGCATGGAACTTGGCACGTGTCAACAGAGCCTCCATATCTGCTCCGCTGTAGATTGTATTTCCGTTTAGAAGGGCGGGAGGGATATCTTTCTCTGGGATACTGATGCCGGTTCTGCGCATCATGACGTGAAGAAGCTCGAGTCGATCCTCTGGCGTAGAGGGGTAAAAAAGTGCAATATGCTCCTCTGCACGACCTTGTCGTTTGAGGTCTATAGGCATTAAGTCCGGTCGCGCAGTGATCAGGAAGAAAATGATTCGTCCACGGTGTTCCGGCTTGCTCATGAAAGATGCAATCTGTCCGAAGACACGTTTGGATACGCCGGAGTCGCCCTCCGCGCTACGATTGCCCAGTGCGGCATCAGCTTCATCGATCATGACCGCCACGGGTGGCATGGCTTCCAGAAGATGTAATATCCGCTCCAGGTTCCCCTCTGTCTGCCCTTGCCACTGAGAGCGGAAATTTTTCAGCTTGACCATAGGGATGCCAATCTCATTGGCAAAACATGTGATCAGAAATGTTTTTCCGGTGCCGACCGGTCCGCTGACCAGATACCCCATTGGCATCACGTCGTGTATTCCGTGACGCAATGCATGGGCCGCGGAGCGTAAGTGATTTTTAGCCTCCGAATGCCCGGCTACGTCATCCAGCCCATTGTTAGACTCCACAAATTCCAGCATCCCAAATGCCGCCTCCTCAATCAGGGATTTCTTGAGGGTTGACATGTGCTCGAAGCTGAGATGCGTTTTGTTTTCCAGCGTATCCGCCAGCATGGTACGTAACTGCGTGTATCCAAGACCGGGAGTTTGCTGTGCCAATAGTTCACAGCTAAGATCAGAATGTTGGTCAAAAAGCGATTCCCGACCCTTGATTGACCACTTGGTAAAGGCGAGGCGATCTTTCTCGTCGGGCAGTGGGATATCTATTTCTGCGGTCCAAGGGCTTTGCACATGCTGTTGGTTGAGGTCGTTCAGGTTTTCTGCAATCAGACAGACAGTGAAATCATGCCGTAGGAATAGCGGATCATGCGCCCAGCGCTGTAGACTGATTAAGGCACTGCGATCCTCGGCCGAGTACATTGACGCCTCAGCCATAGGAATGATCGTTTCTGCATAGTCAATGATGCAGGCGATCCTTTTTCCTGAGCGCAAGCGCAGGCGGAAGTAATTATCCAAAAGGGGAAGTACCTGAGATGGAGCTCGTGGGCGCTTACCGGCGTACTCAGTCCCAAATGCACTGTCGTATCCGGTCAAGGCACGGTTAAAATCCTTTTGCGCCTCCTGGTGATCCAGAAAATGAATCCCGGCTGCCCGGTCATAGAACACTACGATATCTCTCGCGGCAAATAATTCCTTTGCCAGGAAGTGCGTCAGACCTATATAGGTTATCTGGTCTGAACCGGGTTTCTCGTATCGAACGAGGTCCCGGACATTGCCGTGAAGAACAAACTGGGATAGCGTCTTGGTGAAATACTTCCTTGCAAGCGTCTGGGCCCACCGTGGGAGGTGCGACGTGTGCTGGTCGAGGTCTGAATTCTGTCGTGTCTGCATTTCACACTCTTATGCGTCTAAGGCCTTGGTACGGTTCCCGGTGGTCAAGGATACAGTATAGCCCGGCCTATCGATTGTTACATGATCCACTGTCAAAAGCGTTCAACACATGAAACGGGTTCAGTGTACCCATTAGGCCGTCCAGAATCAAGTATTCTCGCGGATCCGTTCCGTCAGTGGGCCAAGATAACACCTTGGGATATCTCAATCCTTGTAAAACATCTTGCGTTACTTTTGACTGACGCAGAGAGATTCAGCCATGGTCGTACCGAAATCGCTAAATTAAGGGAACCAGAATCTGATCACCCCAGAACAATTAAACGTAACTGTTGCAGAGCGTGAGATGGTGTCGAAAGCAGATACATCAGTGACGACATCCACACCGAGCCCAGGGAATTTGGGCCCCACGGCGCACCTGTCTTTTGATCGTGCAAGACCAAGCGTGGCCAGTCCCGCAGTTGCAGGCACAGGAGCCTTTACCCACTATGCGATAGACAGCCGTTTTCGTGACGAGATGTTTCGCAGTGATGGGACGCTGCGGGCGGCCACGGAGCGATTAGGCACGGCACTTAACAACGCCACTTCGGAGCAGTTGATGCAGCTTCAGGACGGCGTTCGGCGGCGATTCCTTCACGAAGGGATCACCTTCACAGTCATCGGTAAAGAAGAGGCTGCCGAACAGATTATCCCTATTGACTGTGTGCCGCGAGTCATAACTGCTTCTGAATGGGACCATATTGATCAGGGGCTTCGACAGCGCCTGCACGCACTCAACCTATTCCTGAAGGATATCTACCATGAGGGGTGGTCGTTGCGCGACGGTATTGTGCCTCATGACCTGGTTTTTGGATGTCCTCAGTATCGTATGGAGATGCTGGGCACAAAGGTCCCTCACGATGCTTATGTGTCCGTTTGCGGTACCGATATAGTCCGTACCCACGATGGATTTGCCGTCCTCGAGGACAATCTCCGTGTGCCGTCCGGAGTCTCGTACATGCTCGCCTGCCGTGCTGCGATAAAGCAGGCGATGCCACGATTGTACCGGGCGCATAATGTGCGGGAAGTCCTTCCATATCCAGAGCAACTTTACTCACAACTAGCCTCACTCGTGACTTGGACTCAGACGCCGCGGGTAGCAGTGCTGACTCCCGGCCGGTACAACTCAGCATACTACGAACATGCCTTTCTTGCGGGTGAGATGGGCGCCGAGCTCGTTGAAGGACGCGACATGGTTGTGCATGACGGTCTGGTATTTATGCGAACCGTCACGGGGCTCAAGAGAATTGATGTGATTTACCGACGGGTGGACGATGACTTTCTGGACCCTGTGACTTTCCGTAGTGATTCTCTCCTGGGAGTACCGGGCCTATTCCACGCATACAGGGCGGGCAACGTTGTAATTGCCAATGCTCCTGGTACCGGCGTAGCTGATGACAAGGCGCTTTATGCCTACGTACCCGACCTCATTCGGTATTTTCTTTCCGAGGAGCCGATTCTTGCCAACGTTGAGACCCACCTCTGTCGGTCCACCGAGGGGCTGACCTTTACATTGGAAAATCTTGACAAGTTGGTTGTGAAGGAGGTCGGGGGGTCCGGGGGGTACGGGATGTTGGTCGGACCGCATGCATCGGCAAAGGAGAAAAGGGATTTTGCAAAACGGTTGCGAGCAGACCCGGCGAATTTCATTTCTCAGCCGACGCTCGCACTTTCCCGTGCAGCGTGTTTTACTGACGGAAGGCTGGAGCCACGCCATGTGGATGTTCGTCCGTTTGTGCTGCGAGGAAAAGAAGATACCTGGATAGCACCAGGAGGGCTCTGCCGCGTTGCGCTTCGCCGGGGAAGCCTAGTTGTTAACTCGAGTCAGGGCGGAGGCTGTAAGGACTTGTGGGTTATCAATGAGGAACAAAGAAGTTTATAATGCTGGCTAGAGCCGCTGCGGATTTTTACTGGATGGGTCGATATTTCGAGCGCGCTGAGCACACGGCGCGTCTTCTGGACTATCATCTTGGACGCCTGGTTGATACGCCGGCTGACGTGCTGGCACACGGCTGGCAGGCCTTGTACTCAGCGCTCGGACAACCGCCTCCTGTATCTATCACAGTTACAGACGATGCGGAAGCTTTTTTGGTTGCCGATGCTTTTGCACTTGCCGCTTACCTGATTGAGGACCCCGCAAATCCGGATGCTATTATCCAGAATTGGATCAACGCGCGCGATAATGCCAAGCAGCTTCGTCCGTGGCTGCCGGTCCGGGTTTGGACATGTCTCAATGACGGTTTTTTCTGGCTCCGGGATTGCGACTTTGCGGGGTATTGGGCTCGAGGGCCCAACAGTTTGCCAGCACGTGTGATGGATCGACTGCGGCTATTGTCTGGTGTCATTGAAGCGAGGATGTCCAGAGACGATGCTTGGCGATTCCTTGTTTTAGGTCGTTATGTCGAGCGGCTGCAGCGTCAGACAGCCCTGCTGCAAGCATGGTCACGTCTTTCAGATGGAAATTTTCAAATGTGGACAGGACTGCTGGGCGTGTGCGCTGCTTACGAGGCATACTGCCGAGTGTATTCAATGGTGATCCAGCCTGCACATGCGCGGGCATTCCTGCTATCCAATCCTGAGATCCCATATTCTCTTAGTTTTGCGGTCCGGCGTGTTCAGACCTTGCTTTCGGGTATAGATCCGGCGGGTGGACGTTACCCGCTAAGAGCGCCGCACCGTCACGCATTGCGCCTGTCCGCCGCAATCGAGACCGACTTGCAGGCACCGACTGAGGATGTAGAAACGGGGGATTTCCTGGCGGACTTTGCTCAGGAATGCCGTGAACTGCACAACATCATCATCGCCGAATACGTGGACTATCCCCTGGAACGGGGACTACCGTCATGACTGCCCGTTATTCAATACGCCACGAATTGAAATTCTCGTACGAAAGTGCGGCGACCAGGTCGGTGATCACGCTTTTTCTGGCACCTGCTCGTAATCTTAACCAATTGGTTCGCAGCTTCTCGCTTGGTACGGATCCAGGGGGAGCTATCTTTTCTTTTACCGGCTCTTATGGTAACCGGGAGCATTTTTTTGACCGGCCCAGTCCACATCATGAACTCCATATTCGAGCGTTTTCTGAGGTCGATGTGGTTAGCCAGGCTCCGCTGCCAAAATCTCTAAACGACCTAAGCTGGGCCTCACTAGAATCTGCCATATGCACCCCGCAACAGTGGATGATGCTCCAGCCCAGTCACTTCGCACGGCCTTCGTCAGCATTGTTGAAGCGCTTCATGAATAAATTGGGGATAGAGAAAGGCAGCGCTCCGTTGAATAGCATCCGAGATCTTAAAGCGACGCTACGCGCGGCCTTCGTCTACGCGCCTGGAAGCACCTCAGCGCAGTCGCCGATAGATCATATACTTGAAAGTGGTCGAGGCGTTTGCCAGGACTATACTCATGTGATGATTTCAATATTGCGGAGTTGGGGCATCCCCTCGCGTTACGTGTCAGGATACCTTGGACCGGACAGCAATGATGTCGGACACAATGAGAGTCACGCGTGGGTTGAATGCTGGTTGCCGGACGCAGAGTGGTTTGGAGTGGATCCCGTCAACGATGATGATTGCGATGAGCGCCATATCCGGGTCGCAATCGGTAGGGATTATGGCGATGTCCCTCCAGTACGTGGCGTATTTAGTGGCGCATTAAATTCAGAGCTGGTCACTCATGTGGAAGTGCTTAGGCAGGAATTGAATTGAACCGTTTCCCTATTGCGCTTCCTAAATCGGGATGCGTGATCAATCTACGGGTGTTCCGCCGCCACGGCCGCGTGTGGCTCAATAATCTGACGTTGAATTCGTAGTAGTAGCGCTGCACGGTCGTGTGGGTGCACGCGCACACTTTCCTGCAAACACCGAGTGAGCACTTACGGGTTAGTTATTTCGGAGTGGAAGTACCTTATGTGAGCACGTGGTGTGGTCAGGAACCCAGGCCTCTCGAGACGCACTCGCACAGCTTTAAGCACAGGGCATGACTAGCTATTTTCATCCGATGGACTCAACCAGATTCCTTGATAACTCTGAACCTATCCCTTTGCACTCCTTACTTGGGATGATTGAGCCGCTCCTCCTTTCTGAGTGGAAATGTCAGCTTTTTCGACGCGTGCTATTCTGAGCCTCTTTATGCCCCATGTTATTGATATAGATGTTTTTGTATTTGCCGACAGAGAATAACGAGAATCTTGAAAAAAGAGAGCCCCGAGGTAGTGAACCGTCCGATAATTCCCCAAATTGCATATATGGCTAGGGGACCGGGCGTTTATAGCTGGCAGAGAGATCCGTCGCCACCTGATTGTAAGTTAGACAGCCAGGTTTGGAACTCATCATCGGGGGGAGCGCAAAGCCCCCAGTTGTGACGAAAGCTGAAATGCCTGAGCACCTGCAGCTGAAGGAAACTACGGGGTATCGAACCCGTAAGCCTATTGCCACTCAGGATCAGCCCTGTCAGGTTCAAGAGGTTGCCCAGTTCACGGGGGAGCGAACCAGTAAACTTATTACGTCCCAGGTCCAGCCCTGTTAGGTTCGAAAGGTTGCCTAGTTCGGGGGGGAGTAAACCCGTAAGCTGATTATAGGACAGGTTGAGCCATATCAGGTTCGAGAGGTTGCCCAGCTCGCGCGGGAGTGCACCAGTAAACTCGTTACGTCCCAGTTCCAGCACTTTCAGATCTGAGAGGTTGCCTAGTTCAGAGGGGAGCGAACCCGTAAGTTGATTATAGGGCAGGTCGAGCGATATCAAGTTCGAGAGATTGCCCAGTTCAGGGGGGATTGAACCCGTAAGCTGATTGCCACGCAGGTTCAGTTCTACCAGGTTTGAGAGGTTACCCAGTTCAGGGGGGATTGAACCCGTAAGCTCAATCCAGCCCAGGTTGAGCTTGGTCAGGTTCTGGAGGTTGCCCAGTTCAGGGGGGATTGATCCCCCAAGAGGGACGCTACCTAGGTCCAGCCATGTCAGGCTCGAGAGGTTACCCAGTTCAGGGGGGATTGAACCCGTAAGCTCATTCCACCCTAGGTCCAGCGTTGTCAGGTTCGAGAGGTTGCCCAGTTCAGGGGGGATTGGACCCGTAAGCTCGTTCCACCCCAGGTCCAGCCTCGTCAGGTTCAAGAGGTTGTCCAGCTCACCCGGGATTGAACCTATTAGCTGATTGCCACGCAGGTTCAGACTTGTCAGATTCGAGAGGTTACCCAGCTCACGTGGGATTGAACCCGTAATGTGATTGGCACTCAGGTCCAGATGTGCCAGGCCCGAGAGGTTCCCTAGTTCAGTGGGGAGCGGCCCCGCCAGGTAATTATCACGCAGGTTCAGTTCTATCAGGTATGAGAGGTTGCCCAGTGCAGACGGGATCGGCCCTGTAAGCTGATTGCCATTCAGGTCCAGCCTTGTCAGATTCGAGAGGTTGCCGATTTCAGAGGGGATTGACCCTGTAAGTTGATTGCCATTCAGGATCAGCCTTGTCAGATTCGAGAGGTTGCCGATTTCAGAGGGGATTGACCCTGTAAGTTGATTGCCATACATGTTCAGCCTTGTCAGACTCGAGAGGTTGCCCAGCTCAGAGGGGAGTGAACCGCGCATGTTATTGTGACCCAGATCAATTCGATACAGGGTACTATCAAGCACGAGCAACCCATGCCATTGCCGATATTCTTCCATAGATTCAGGAACCGCAGTCGTATCCCAGCCAGCATTGTTTTCCCATTGCCCCCCGTTCGTTGCCTTATAGAGGGCGGTAAGCGCTTCGTGAACAATAGCTACATCTTGCCCCCTTGCCGGCAACGCCGGTGCGGAGCAAATGAGCCCCAATATGAAAAACAGTAGGAATCGAGGCATTTTTAATTGCATGTATCCATAAAAAGATCTCGTATAAAATACTAGTTACTAAAGGTGTTTTAAGCGCTGTTGCACAGTTTCGCTATACAAACCTGCAGCCTAATTGCATCCTCCTGCTTTTTTTTCTTCAAACGGTCATCGTTGCGATCACTTCCTCCGTCAGCCGTCCAATTCGTAACGTTGAGCGCAGTTAACCGCAGTCATTGAGTAATATACTTTCGACTTTTTCGGGACTTCCGTTGCAGAGTTGATAATCGCTCCAAGATTAAGTGGTGAGCCGTTCAATAGCTTTACTTCCCGAATGCGGGTTGGCTCATGCGGTAGGCTACAATGACATCACACCAATTCCCCGATATATACCTCACGCCCGCCCAGCCAGTCAATACCAGCCGTATTCAGTCGTTCAATCAGCCCTGTCTAGCGTCAATTAGAATTTAAGTCGGCGACAATTAGAATTTAAGTTTTTGA